>NZ_CVTX01000138.1:18776-58591 GCF_900005715.1 Pseudomonas sp. 34 E 7 | reverse complement strand
TGGGCATAGCGGCACTGCTGCCGACGGCCTGGCTGCTCAGCCGGCAATTGCCCCTCCAGACCTGGCGCGCCGATCTGCACACGGCCACGGGGGAGCGCACGCGCATGGCATTGGCTGACGGCGCCAGCGTGCAACTCAATACCGCGACGGCGGTGGACGTGGACCCGGCGCAGCGACGCATCACCCTGGTCGAGGGTGAGCTGGCGTTGAATGTGCCCGCAGCGACGGCGATGAGCGTACAGACGCGTTACGGCGAGCTGACGGTCAGCCAGGCTGAAGTGTGTGTTCGGCAACTGGACGCCGGTTGCCTGGTGTCTGTGCTCAAGGGCTCCGTGCGGGTACGCGACCTGGACGGGCGCACGGCAACCTTGCAAGGGGGTCAGCAAGCGCCGTTGAAAAGCACCGGGCTCGGCGCCTGGGTCGCGTTCGATGCGTTGCAACTGGGCTGGCGCGACGGTGTACTGACCGCGCAGAACCAGGCGCTGGGGGATTTCCTGCGGGAATTGGCGCGTTATCGCCCGGGCGTGCTGCGCTGGGACCCGCGCCTGGAACAGTTGCGGGTCACCGGCAGTTTTCGTTTGGACGATACCGATCGCATCCTCGACCTGCTGGCCTCCAGCTTGGGGTTGCACGTACAGGCGCGGACCCGCTATTGGGTCACGCTGTCCTGAAGCGCTGGGATGGACAGCGCTTTATATATCCATATCGAATAAATAAAGAGTTATATATTCCTTTTATTGTTCTTCTCGATGGCGCATTTTGAGGGCCTGCGCATTCGTGCGGATTGACCCAACAGCCAAAAGGAAAGCCGACATGACCATCAAAGCGATCAACGTGCGCAACCAGTTCAAGGGCACCATCAAGGAAATTCTTCTGGGGGAAGTGGTGTCGGAAATCGACGTGCAGACTGCGTCCGGCATCGTCACTTCGGTCATCACCACCCGTTCGGTGCGTGATCTGGAGCTGAAAGTGGGCAGTGAAGTGATTGCCTTCGTGAAGTCCACTGAAGTGTCGATCGCCAAACTCTGAGACACGCATGAGAACGGGGCCGCCGCGCTGCCCCGGTCCCTCGCCACCTACAGCTGGCGCAGGGCGCGCTCCATGCGTTGCAAGCCTTCTTCCAGCATCGCCCGTGGACAGCCGAAGTTCAGGCGCACGAACTGTTGGCTGTCATCGCCAAACTCGATCCCGGCACTCAACCCAACCTTGGCCTGTTCAAGGAAAAACCGTTGCGGATCTTCCAGGCCTAGGGCGCTGCAATCGAGCCAGGCCAGGAATGTACCTTCCGGCGCGTGCATGACCACGCCGGGCAGGCGGTTTTGCACGGCGTCGAGCAGGTAGTCCCGATTGCCTTGCAGGTAGTGCAACAGTGCCTCGAGCCAGTCGCCGCATGCGCTGTAGGCGGCGCGGGTGGCTTCCAGGCCCAGGGGGCTGACGCTGTCGACCATGCCGCAGCGAGCCTGGTTGAAACGCTCGCGAATCGCGGCATTCTGGATCACCGCAAAACAGGTCTTCAGGCCGGCGACGTTATAGGCCTTGCTGGCCGACATCAGCGTAATGGTGCGTTGCGCGATCTCGGGGCTGAGGCTGGCGGTGGGAATATGGCGACGGCCGTCAAAGCACAGCTCGGCGTGGATTTCATCGGAAATGATCAGCGCGCCGTTTTCCATGCACGCCTGTGCAATCGCCAGCAGCTCGTCGCGGGGGAAGACCTTGCCGATCGGGTTGTGCGGGTTGCTCAGCAGCAGCGCACCGGCACCGCTCAAGGCATCGCGCATGGCCGCCAGCGGCGTGCGGTATCGGCCATCAATCAGCTCGAACGGCACTTCGATGCGCGGCAGGTTCCAGTGGCCGGGTGCGAGGCGAATCGGCCGATAGTTGGGGGTTTGCAGTACCACCGGCTGGCCCGGCTGGACGAACGCGTGCAGCGCCATGTTGAAACCCGGTTCGACGCCGGGCAGGAACAACAGCTCATCCGGTTCAACACGCCAGGCGTACTTGGCCCACAGGTCGGCGATGATCGCCTCGCGCACGTCCGGGCCGGCGACACTGTAGCCGAGCACCTGCTGGTCGAGGCGCGCATGCAGGGCCTCGAGCACGGCGGGCGGGGCGGCGATGTCCATGTCGGCGATCCACATCGGCAACACGTCTTGCGGGTAGCGGTTCCACTTGGTGCTGCCGGTGCCGAGGCGTGGGTGGATCGTGTCGAAATCAAAGCTCATGCGGCGCTCGTATCAGGGGGGTATAAAGAGTGGCGCTGATTCTAGCGCCATTCGTTTTATAGGCCAGCGCTGAATATTGCGGGCCACCGTTCCATCACCGACAAGCTCTGTCATAAAAACGCCATGGTGCTGGGGATCGAATCAGGGAAGGGCTATTTTGGTGCATCTCAATCACTCGAGTAGTCACGGATGAAATACCAAGCCTTCAACCGCACCTTGATTGCCACTGTCCTGGTGTTGACGGTCAGTGGTGTGCAGGCCGCTTCCCAGGCCCCGGTGGCCGGGGAAAATGGCATGGTGGTCACCGCCCAGCATTTGGCAACGCAGGTGGGCGTGGATGTGCTCAAGGCCGGTGGCAATGCGGTGGATGCGGCCGTTGCGGTCGGTTACGCCCTGGCCGTGGTGTACCCGGCGGCGGGCAACCTGGGCGGCGGTGGGTTCATGACCGTGCAACTGGCGGACGGGCGCAAGACGTTCCTCGACTTCCGCGAAAAAGCCCCCTTGGCGGCAACGGCCAATATGTACCTGGATAAAGACGGCAACGTCATCGAGGGCCTGAGCGCCAAGGGTCACCTGGCTGTCGGCGTGCCTGGCACTGTTTCCGGCATGGAGCTGGCCCTGAACAAATACGGCACGCTCAAGCGCGCCCAGGTGATTGCGCCGGCGATCAAGCTGGCAGAAAACGGTTTTGCCCTGGAGCAGGGCGACATCGACCTGCTGCACACCGCCACCGCAGAGTTTGAAAAAGATCAGGACCTGCGCGCGATCTTCCTGCACAACGGGCAGCCGCTGCAGGTCGGCCAGACGCTGGTGCAGAATGACCTGGCCAGGACCCTCAAGGAAGTGTCCGCCAAGGGCAGCGATGGCTTCTATAAAGGTTGGGTCGCCAAGGCCCTGGTCGACTCCAGCCAGGCCGGCAAGGGGCTGATCACCCAGGCGGACCTGGACCGATACAAAACCCGCGAACTGGCGCCCATCGAGTGCGACTACCGTGGCTACCATGTGGTCTCGGCGCCGCCGCCAAGCTCCGGTGGCGTGGTGATCTGCCAGATCATGAATATCCTCGAAGGCTACCCGATGGCGGACCTGGGCTATCACTCGGCCCAGGGCCTGCACTATCAGATCGAAGCGATGCGCCACGCGTATGTGGACCGCAACAGCTACCTCGGCGACCCGGACTTCGTGAAGAACCCGATCGCGCATCTGCTGGATAAAAACTACGCGGCGAAACTGCGCGACGCGATCGAGCCGCACAAGGCCGGGGATTCCCAGGCGATCAAGCCGGGGGTATCGCCCCATGAAGGCAATAACACCACCCACTACTCCATCGTCGACACCTGGGGCAATGCGGTTTCCGTCACCTACACCCTCAATGACTGGTTTGGCGCGGGCGTGATGGCAAGCAAGACCGGGGTGATCCTCAACGATGAAATGGACGACTTCACCGTCAAGGTCGGCGTGCCGAACATGTACGGGCTGGTCCAGGGTGAAGCCAATGCCATTGCGCCAGGCAAGGCGCCATTGTCATCAATGAGCCCGACCATCGTGACCAAGGATGGCAAGGCGGTCATGGTGGTGGGGACGCCGGGCGGCAGCCGCATCATCACCGCCACCTTGCTGACCATCCTGAATGTCATCGACTACAAGATGAACATCCAGGAGGCGGTGGACGCGCCGCGTTTCCACCAGCAGTGGATGCCGCAGGCCACCAACCTTGAAACCTTTGCGGTCAGCCCGGATACCCGCAAGCTCCTCGAAAGCTGGGGCCATACGTTCGCCGGGCCGCAGGATGCCAATCACGTGGCCGCCATTTTGGTGGGCGCTCCGGCCCTGGATGCCAAGCCGGTGGGCAACAACCGCTTCTATGGCGCGAATGACCCGCGTCGCAATACCGGGCTGTCGTTGGGGTACTGACACCCGACTCGCTCGCGCATGGAACATCTGCGGCCTTTCCGGGCTCTACCCCAGGAGCCCCGAAAGGACCCCAGCCATGAAAGCGCTGAAAATCGCCACCTTCAACATCAACGGTATTCGTGCCCGCCTGCCTAACCTGCTGCACTGGCTGGCGCGCGAGCAGCCGGACATCGTTTGCTTGCAGGAACTCAAGGCGCCGGAAAGCCTGTTTCCCTACGCCGATTTCGAAGCGGCCGGCTACGGCGCGATTTGCCTGGGCCAGGCCTCGTGGAACGGGGTGGCGATCCTGGCCAGGGACGCTCAACCTCTGGAAAGCCGGCGCGGCCTGCCCGGTGACGACGGCGACGATCAAAGCCGCTATATCGAAGCGGCTGTGCATGGCGTGTTGGTTGGCTGCCTGTACCTGCCTAACGGCAACCCGCAACCGGGGCCGAAATTCGATTACAAACTGGCCTGGTTCGAACGCCTGATCGACTACGCCCAGGCGTTGCAGGCCAGTGAGCATCCGGTGCTGCTGGCCGGGGATTTCAATGTGGTGCCCACTGACCTGGACATCTACAACCCGCGCTCCTGGCTCAAGGACGCGTTGTTGCAACCCGAGAGTCGGGCCTGCTATCAACGCCTGCTGGAACAGGGCTGGACAGATTCACTGCGGCATTTGTACCCCGAAGAACGGGTGTATACGTTCTGGGACTATTTTCGCCAGCACTGGCAGAAGAATTCAGGTCTGCGCATCGACCATCTGTTGCTCAACCCCGCGCTCAAGCCCTATCTCAAGAATGCCGGCGTCGATGCCTGGGTGCGCAACGAGGCGCATGCCAGCGACCATGCGCCGACCTGGATCGAGCTCGGTACGCGTAAGAAGCGTTAATCGCTCGTTGCAGACGCGAGCAAGCGTTCGACGGCCGCAAACGCCGCCACCCGGCGCGCTTGCCAGTCTCCCCTGATCACCGCCACCGGCTGATGGTGCGCGTGCATCCAGACCAGGCTGGCCTGGAAGAACGCCCGGCGGTCCGCCAGTTGCGGTTGGCAGCGCTGGCCGTCGGCGCTCCATTCCACGTCTTCCGGGGACAGCAGCAGATGCAGGTCGTAGTGACGGGCCAGCAGTTCGCTGTCGAGCCAGCCTGGGTAATCGCCAAACAGCGTCTGGCTCCAGAGCCGGTTGGTCAGCAGGTGGGTGTCGAGGATCAGCAGCGCCGGGCGCCGGGCGCGCGCCGCATCCTCCCAGGCCAACTGGCCCCGGGCTATCGCGGGGATATCCGCCAGGCAGGTATCGCGTTGATGCTCGTCGATGAAATGGCGCACGTATTCACCCACCATCAGCCCGCCGAAGTGCGCATGCAGCTCTGCGGCCAGCCAGCTCTTGCCGCTCGATTCCGGGCCTGCCAGCACCACCACCTTCATGGGTGCAACGCCGGGTCGGCGCGCCATTCACGCCAGCCTTGCACGGCAATCACGGTAAACAGCGCATACAGCGCGGCGGTGAGGTAGAGGCCTTTGTAGAGGAATAACCCGACGAAAATCACATCCAGCACGATCCACAACGGCCAGCACTGCACGCGTTTTTGCGCCATCCACAACTGCGCCACCAGGCTGAAACCGGTCAGCGCCGCGTCGAGCCAGGGCTGGGCGGCGTCGGTCCAGTGAGCCATGGCGGCGCCGAGCAACAGACTACCGACAGCGCCCACGGCCAGGCCGTTCATGACCGCCGGCATGCCCAGGCGAGTCACCTGGCGTCCCTGCCTGACCGCGCCGGCGCGGGTCCATTGCCACCAGCCATAGAGCTGAAGGACGGCATACACCACTTGCAGCAACATGTCGGAGTAGAGTTTTACGTCGTAGAACACCCAGGTATAGAGCAGCACCATCACCAGGCCGATGGGCCAGCACCAGGGGTTCTGCTTGACCGTCAGCCAGACGGCGATCACCCCCAGTGCGGCGGCGAACAGTTCAAGCCCGGACATGGCGGTTCCTTGGGGAGTGGGAGAGGGCGGTGATTGTACCCAGAGGTGGACGATCCTCAAAACACAGCAGGTAAATGTGCGAGGGGGCATGCCCCCGATGGTTATAGGTGTCCACACAACTCAGCAGCGCCCAACCGTAACCACGATGCGAAGCGAGCCGCTCTTGATCTTGATCTGCTTTTGATCCTAGGCGCCCCGTTAAACCACGCTGGCCGAACGCAGGCTTGAATTCGTGGGTAACCCGGCAGGACGCCGGGTTAGCCGCACTGGGCCAAGGATGGCCCATTGCGGCGGCCCACGGATTCAAGCCGGAGAGAGGGCACACCGAGCCCAGGCGAGGTGCCGAGTGGTGGGCAAGAGCGTTTTGCTTACTTTTGCGCTTTTCAAAAGTGAGCCGCCGTCAGGGCGGAACCCTAAGTGGCCGTTACCGCAGAAACGGATATGTACTCGATCTGATCCAACATCCTGGTCGGCCTAGAGGCCGCCATCGGGGGCAAGCCCCCTCCCACAATTTAACCCAGGGCTAAATTCGGAACTGGCGCAACAACCCGTCAAGCTGCTCGCTCAAGCCCCGCAACTGCGCGCTGGCCACGCTCGACTGTTCAGCCGCCAGCGCGGTGCTGTGGGACAGCCCGGCCGCCTGGGTGACGTTCTGATTGATGTCCTCCACCACATGCGCCTGTTGCAGGGTGGCACTGGCAATCGAGGCATTCAGGCCGTTGAGATTATGCAGCGCCTGGCCGATCGCATTGAGGCTCGCACCGGCCAGGCCGGCTTGCTCGATGGTCAGTTGCGAGGCGCTGTGGCTGTCGCTGATCACCTTGACCGCCGCTTCCGAATGCCCTTGCAGGCGCTCGATCATGGCCTGGATTTCAGCCGTGGATTTTTGCGTGCGCTGGGCCAGCAGGCGTACCTCATCGGCTACCACCGCAAACCCACGGCCCTGTTCGCCGGCGCGTGCGGCTTCGATGGCGGCGTTGAGGGCGAGCAGGTTGGTCTGGTCGGCAATCGAACGAATCACTTCCAGCACGCCGCCGATCTGGGTACTTTCGCTGGACAGGGTACGGATCACCTCCACGGCCTGGCTGATGGTGCTCGAGAGCTGGTCGATCTGCTGCAGACTGCCGTCAATGTTGACCTGGCCTTGCTGCGCCTGGGCCTGGGCATCGCGCATTTCGCTGGCGGCGTGCTCGGCATTCTTGGCCACGTCCTGCACGCCGTAGGTCACTTCATTGATCGCGGTGGCCACCAGTTCCATCTGTTGCGACTGCTGCTGGCTGCGGTCGTGGGCCTGGCTGGCGTTGTGGCCCAACTCGGTGGACGACTCGCCCAGGGCGTTGGCGCACACCTGCAATTGGCCGACCACCTGGCGCAATTTGGCGGTGAAGGTATTGAAGTGCCGGGACAACTGGGTGACCTCGTCACGCCCGTGAGTGTCGAGGCTGCGGGTCAGGTCGCTTTCGCCGCTGGCGATGTTGGCCATCGCAGTCACCGCCGCCTGCAACGGCTGCACGATACTGCGCGCGATCAACAGCACCAGCAGGGCCATGACCAGTGCGATGGCCAGGCCGATAGCAGAGGCTTTCCACACCTGGACGCTGAACTCGGCCTGCACGTCGTCCACGTAGACGCCCGAGCCGATGATCCAGCCCCAGGGCTCGAACAGTTGGATGTATGAGGTTTTCTGCACCGGCGCATCGGCCCCAGGCTTGGGCCAGCGGTAATTGACGATGCCTGCGCCCTTGGCCTTGGCCAGGCTCACGAATTCATTGAACACGGCAAACCCGTCCGGATCGCGGATCGCCGAGAGGTTCTGGCCGTCCAGCTTGGGGTTGGCCGCGTGCATGATCATCAGGGGGGTGAGGTCGTTGATCCAGAAGTAGTCGTCGTGGTCGTACCGCAGGCCGCGCACCGCGCTCAGGGCTTGTTGCTGCGCCGCTTGACGGGTGAGTGCGCCGGTCTTTTCCAGGTTCTGGTAGTAGCCGAGCACGCCGCTGGCGGTTTGCACCACGTGCTGGGTCTGTTGGCGCTTGGCCTGGTAGAGGTCATCATGGATCTGTTTGAGCATCAGGGCGCCCAAAGTCAGCAGCATCAGCACGGCGACTATCAGGATCAGCCAGAGGCGTCGGCTGATCGACATATTGCGCAAACTGTTCATCGTCCTGTCACTCCGAGCCTTTTATAATTGTGGGTGTTGCATCGACTTTTGCGGCTTGTCTGATAGGCTTTCGGCCCGTAATCGAAAAACCTGAGTACTGCCTGATTTTTCACGGAATTTTTGCATTCCGGCATTGAGAATCAACGCCGGGCGCTGCAGTGCGCTCGTTGTCAGTGAACTTTAAAAAACACTAGGAGGCACGCCAGGCGCGTGACCTTTGGAGAAAGCATGGATTTTTGGACCGCCATACAGGCACTGATTCTTGGCGTGGTCGAGGGGCTGACGGAGTTTCTGCCGATCTCCAGCACCGGCCACCAGATCATCGTCGCCGACCTGATCAACTTCGGCGGCGAGCGTTTCGAGGCATTCAATATCATTATCCAGCTGGGCGCGATCCTCGCCGTGGTCTGGGAATTCCGGCGCAAGATCCTCGACGTGGTCATCGGCTTGCCCACCCAGCGCAACGCCCAGCGTTTCACCGTGAACCTGATCATCGCCGTGTTGCCGGCGGTGGTGCTGGGGGTGATTTTCGCTGACCTGATCAAGCATTACCTGTTCAACCCGATCACCGTGGCCACGGCCCTGGTGGTGGGCGGTGTGATCATGTTGTGGGCGGAACGTCGCCAACATGCGGTGCATGCGCAAACC
Source organism: Pseudomonas sp. 34 E 7 (assembly GCF_900005715.1). Taxonomy (NCBI): domain Bacteria; kingdom Pseudomonadati; phylum Pseudomonadota; class Gammaproteobacteria; order Pseudomonadales; family Pseudomonadaceae; genus Pseudomonas; species Pseudomonas sp. 34 E 7. The sequence continues at coordinate 49,685 of NZ_CVTX01000138.1, read as the reverse complement.
GTCGACGAGATCACCTGGAAAGACGCACTCAAGGTCGGCATAGCCCAGTGCCTGGCCATGATCCCGGGCACATCACGCTCCGGTGCGACGATCATCGGCGGCCTGTTGTTCGGCCTGTCGCGCAAGACCGCTACCGAGTTTTCGTTCTTCCTGGCCATGCCGACCATGGTCGGTGCTGCGCTGTACTCGGGCTACAAATACCGCGACCTGTTCCAGCCGGCGGACCTGCCGGTGTTCGCCATTGGCTTTGTCACCTCGTTCATCTTCGCGATGATTGCGGTCAAGGGCCTGCTCAAATTCATCGCCAACCACAGCTATGCGGCCTTTGCCTGGTACCGCATCGCGTTCGGCCTGGTGATCCTGGCGACCTGGCAATTCGGCTGGATCGACTGGACCGCCGTCAAGCCATGAACATCCAGCACCCACGCCTGAAAGCGTTGCTCCTGGTGCTGCTGTGCGCGGCGCCGCTGCTGGGTTCGGCGCTGCTGTGGCAGCGCGGCGAGACCGTGATCCCGCTGGCAGCCTACGGCGTGGTCAGCGTGATGGCGTTTTTCCTGTACTGGAGCGACAAGCGCAAGGCGCAGACCGAGGGCCGGCGCATCCCGGAAAACATCCTGCACGCCGTCGAGCTGGCGGGCGGTTGGCCGGGGGCGTTGATCGCGCAGCAGGTGTTCCGGCACAAGACGCGCAAGGTGTCCTACCAGGTGCTGTTCTGGGTGATCGTGCTGCTGCATCAGGTGTTCTGGCTGGACCAGCTGTTTCTCGGCGGTACGCTACTGTCGATCCTCTAGCACCAACCCGACCTGTGTGCGCTTGGGCAACTTGCTCACCACCAACTGGTGCGAGCGCTGCAACAAGCCACGCAGTTCCTCGGAACCGAGCGGGTAGGGCGTGTTCATGATGATCCACTGCGCACGTGCCAGGTACGGCGCCGGGTGGATGCCCGGTCGATCAACGTGGCCGAGGAACAGCGCCTTGTCGACCTTGAACGCCAGGGAGTCGCCGCGCAGGTTCTGCAGCGCGAACATCTTGTTGCCGGCAATCGAGAACACCCGCACGCCGCCCCATTTGTAGTCCTCGCGCGCCCCCGGCAGGCTCAGGCAGAACGCCGCGACTTGTGCTTCGGTCATGCTCATAAAAGACGGTCTCCGCAGCCTTTGAAGCCCTCTTCCATATAGTCGATCCAGGCGCGAATCGCCGGCAGCACGCCGCGCCGGTGCGGGTACACGGCCTGCAGCCAGCCACCGGGTAATGACCATTGCGGCAACAGTTGCACCAGCCGGCCGTTGGCCAGTTCTTCTTCGCAATCCATCATCGGCAGCACCGTGAAGCCCACGCCCATGAGGGCGCTGGTCTTGCGTACGATGAAGTCTTCGATGCCCAGGCGAGCCTCCATGACCAGCTCATGGGCGTTGCCCTGGGGGTCGATGATGCGCTGGTGCACCATGCGGTCCGCCTCGAGTGCACCCATGATCGGCAATTGCCTGAGTTCTTCCAGGGTCTCTACCCGGCGGTCACGCAGGAGTGCCGGGCTGGCCACCAGCACAGTTTGCGCCCGGCGCAGGCGTTTGGTGACCAGCAGCGGGTCTTCGTCGCCCAACTCGCGTACGCGCAACGCCACGTCGATGCCTTCGGCCACCAGGTCGACGCGACGATTCACCAGCGTCATGTCCAACTGCACCAGCGGGTGCGCGGCGAGAAACCCGGCCACCAGTTCCGGCATGATCTGCTGAGCCAGCCCGACCGGGCACGTGACCCGTAGGCGCCCCCGGGGCTCGGTGGACATGCTGGCCACGGCCTCATCGGCCATTTCCGCCTCCAGCAGCATTGCCTGGCAGTGGCGCAGGTAGCGTTCGCCGACGGCGGTCAGGGTCAGTTGCCGCGTGGTGCGTTGCAGCAGGCGTGCGCCCAGGCGCTCCTCCAGCTCGGCAATGCGCCGCGACAGCCGCGACTTGGGAATCCCCAATAAACGCCCGGCGGCGGCGAAACCGCCGGCTTCGACGACTTTGGCAAAGTAATAGAGGTCGTTAAGGTCTTGCATGCTGGGCCTATTGTCCTGTCAGTGGGACAATCTATCGCATTCCAGGTGGCTTATCGATGATTGATTAGGTGCGTAGCATCACCACCATCTGATCGCCCCTGTCGATCCCACCTCGGAGACCCCACCATGAAACTGTTGCATATCGATTCCAGCATCCTCGGCGACAACTCGGCTTCGCGTCAGCTCAGCGCCGGCGTGGTCAAGGCATGGCAAGCCGCCGAGCCGGGCGTGGAAGTGACTTACCGTGACCTGGCCAGCGAAGGGATCAATCATTTTTCCGGCGCGACCCTGAGCGCATTGGGCACCGCTGCTGAACTGCGCAATGCCGCGCAAAAGCATGAAGCCGAACTGAGCGCATCGTCGCTGGCTGAGTTCCTCGCCGCCGACGCCGTGGTGGTCGGCGCGCCGATGTACAACTTCACCATCCCGACCCAGCTCAAAGCCTGGATCGACCGTATCGCCGTCGCCGGCCAGACCTTCCGCTACACCGAAACCGGTCCCGAAGGCCTGTGCGGCAACAAGAAAGTCATCATTGTCTCCACTGCCGGCGGCCTGCATGCCGGCCAGGCATCCGGTGCCGCCCATGAAGGCTACCTGAAGCTGCTGTTTGGCTTCTTCGGCATCACCGATATCGAAATCGTACGCGCCGAAGGACTGGCCTACAGCGACGAAATGCGCAGCAAAGCGTTGAGCGACGCCAACGTGCGGATCAGCGAGCAATTGTTCGCCGCCGCGTAAGGCTTGTGTAAATGTTCGCCTCGCCCGGTTTCAATCTGAAGCCGAGCGCCTAAACTCTGTATTCTGATCGCCTGAGCGCGAGCGGAGTACGGAGTTTTTCCATTTATGGCCCAGGTTATGCAGCTTGGGCTCAATACCCGGGAATTTTTAGACGGCCTGCCGGTTCTCATGCAGCAAAGGTGGACATCCCCATGATGCGTCTCTGTGCTGTTTTGGTTCTTTCCCTGTGCGGCGGCCTGCTTTCAGTGCACGCCGCGCCTGCGCCGCACCCGCATTGGAGTGTGGGCTTTCATCGCATGAGCATTCTCGACCCGCTGGATTCGCAGCCGATGAAGGCCATTGCGTTTTACCCGTCCACCGACGCCGAACACACCACGGCGCTGGGCCCCTACCACGTGGCAGCGGGCGAAGACGCCAAGGTGGCCATCGGCCGTTTCCCGATGCTGATGTTGTCTCATGGCAATACCGGCACACCGCTGGCCCTGCATGACCTGGCCACCTCGCTGGCGCGCAAGGGCTTTGTGGTGGTGGCAGTGCTGCACCCCGGCGACAACTACCAGGACCACAGCCGCCTGGGCACCGTGAGCAATTTGTATGGTCGGCCAATCCAGATTTCACAGGCTATCACCGCGGCGTTGAACGACCCGATGCTGTCGCCCTTCGTCGACATCGACCAGGTGGGTGTGATCGGCTATTCGGCCGGCGGCGAAACCGCGTTGATCCTGGCGGGTGCCAAACCGGATTTCGAGCGCCTGCGCCGCTATTGCCAGCAGCGCCCGGAGGACCGTGACGCCTGCACCACCAAGGGCGAGCTGGTGGTCGACCGTGACGACTTGCAGCCCCAGGCCGATCCGCGCATCCATGCGCTGATGCTGATGGCGCCGCTGAGCCTGATGTTCGGTCGCCATACCCTGGCCGACGTGCACGTACCGGTGCTGCTCTACAGCGGCGATGGTGACCAGTTGGTGGCCGTGGACAAAAACGCCGCCGCTTTGGCGCGCAAACTGCCGCAGCCGCCGGACTTCAAACTGCTGGCCGGGGCAGGGCACTTCGTGTTCATGGCACCGTGTGACAGCGATCAATTGGCGACGATGCCGGCCATCTGTACCGATGCCGATGGCGTCGACCGTGAGGGCATCCACCGCGACCTGGTCTCCGAGGCCGGGCGCTTTTTCAGTCACACCCTCGGCGAGGCGACCCGCGCCGGGTTGCAGACCGCTGATCAGTAAGCGCGACGCTTGAGCTGCACGGTCAATACCAGCGCGGTCACTGACAGCAGCGCCGCGCAGAAGAAGATCCAGTCGTAGCCGAGGTTCAGTGCCACGGCGCCCATCAACGGCCCGGCAATCGCCAGGGACAGGTCGAAAAACACCGCAAACGCACTCAGCCCGGCGCCCCGGCTGCTGTCCGGCACGCGCTTGATGGCTTCCACGCCAAGCGCCGGGTAGACCAGTGACAAACCGACGCCGGCCAACCCTGCGCCAATCAACGCCACGCCGGTCGACGGCGCCAACCACAGCAGCGCGAGGCCCAGGGTTTCGATGACCATGCAGGCGATGGCGGCGGTAAAACCACCGACGCGGCTGATGGCGGAAATAAACACCAGGCGCGACAGAATGAAACATGCGCCGAACACCGTCAGGCAGTACGCCGCGCCGGTCCAGCCGCGATTCAGGTAATACAGGGTGATAAACGTGGTCAACGTGCCGTAGCCAATCGAGGCCAGGCACAGGCTGGCGCCATACGGTGCGATATGGCCGAACACCGCCCAGAACGGCAGGCGCTTGCCGCGCACCACCGGTACCGAAGGTTTATTGCGGATCAGCACCAGGCCCAGCGCGGCCAACCCCGCCAGTGCCAGGCCCAGGCTGGCGAAGCCGTAATCGGCCACCATCAGCACCCCCAGCGGCGCGCCAATGGCAATTGCGCCGTAGGAGGCGATGCCGTTCCAGGAGATCGAGCGGGCCGTATGCTCGGAACCGACCGCGCCCATGCACCAACTGATGGTGCCGACGCCAATCAAACCCTGGGCCACGCCCAGCAGCAGCCGACCGGCGATCAGGATAGCCAGGCTCAGCGCCGGCAAGTGCTCAAGCAGGACGGCGATGAACGTCAGCACGCCACTGATCAGGATACCGGCCAGGCCCAGCACAATCGCACGCTTGGTGCCGACATTGTCCGACATGCGCCCGGCCATTGGCCGACTGAGCAAGGTGGCCAGGTACTGCGATCCGATGGTCACGCCGGCAACGACTGCGCTGTAGCCCAGATGCTCGTGCACATAGCCTGGAATCACAGCAATCGGCAGGCCGATGCAGATAAACGCGATAAAGGTGTAGAAGACGATGGAGACGATCTGCAGGGTGATCGACAGGGAGGAGGGGGCGGCGGGCATGAATAGTCAATCGCTGGCGGGCAGTAGAAGCATCATGGCATATTCCGCACGACTGTAGGAGCGAGCTTGCTCGCGAAGAACGTCAACGATAACGCGGGTTGCCTGATTCTGCGCGGTGCTCTGAGGTTTTTCGCGAGCAAGCTCGCTCCTACAGGAGTGTGCATGCAAAAAAGCCCTGTCACAGGAACAGGGCTTTTTCTTGCAGCTTCCAGCTACGCGCTGTTCTTAGAACACCACACCCTGGCTGCGCAGGTAGTCGTCATAGGTGCCGCTGAAGTCGATCACGCCGCTGGCGCTCAACTCGATGATGCGGGTGGCCAGGGACGATACGAACTCACGGTCATGGCTGACGAAGATCAGCGTACCCGGATAGTTCTCCAGCGCCAGGTTCAGCGCTTCGATGGATTCCATGTCCAAGTGGTTGGTCGGTTCGTCCATGATCAGCACGTTCGGCTTTTGCAGGATCAGCTTGCCGAACAGCATGCGGCCTTGTTCACCACCGGAGATCACTTTTACCGACTTCTGGATTTCATCGTTGGAAAACAGCATGCGGCCCAATGTGCCACGAATCATCTGCTCGCCCTGGGTCCACTGGCCCATCCAGTCGAACAGGGTGACGTCGTCTTCGAAGTCATGGGCGTGGTCCTGGGCGTAGTAACCCAGTTCCGCAGCGTCGGTCCACTTGATGCTGCCGGCGTCCGGGGTCAGTTCGTTGACCAGGGTGCGCAGCAGGGTGGTCTTGCCGATACCGTTCGGGCCGATGATCGCCACGCGCTCGCCGGCTTCAACCTGGAAGCTGAAGTCCTTGAACAACGGCTTGCCGTCAAAACCCTTGGCCATCTTCTCGACCATGACCGCCTGACGGTGCAGCTTTTTGTTCTGTTCGAAACGGATGAACGGGCTCACGCGGCTTGACGGCTTGACCTCGGCCAGTTGGATCTTGTCGATCGCCTTGGCACGGGAAGTGGCCTGCTTGGCTTTCGAGGCATTGGCCGAGAAGCGGCTGACGAAGGATTGCAGCTCGGAGATCTGCGCCTTCTTCTTGGCGTTGTCCGACAGCAGTTGCTCGCGGGACTGGGTCGCCACGGTCATGTATTCGTCGTAGTTGCCCGGGAACAGGCGCAGCTCGCCGTAGTCCAGGTCAGCCATGTGGGTGCACACGCTGTTCAGGAAGTGACGGTCGTGAGAGATGATGATCATCAGGCTGGAGCGCTGGGTGAGGATGTTTTCCAGCCAGCGAATGGTGTTGATGTCCAGGTGGTTGGTCGGTTCGTCGAGCAATAGCACTTCCGGATCGGAGAACAGCGCCTGGGCCAGCAATACGCGCAGCTTCCAGCCGGGCGACACTTCGCTCATCGGGCCGAAATGCTGTTCCAGTGGAATACCCAGGCCCAGCAGCAGCTCGCCGGCACGGGATTCGGCGGTGTAGCCGTCCATCTCGGCGAACTCGGTTTCCAGCTCGGCCACGGCCATGCCGTCTTCTTCGCTCATTTCCGGCAGCGAGTAGATGCGGTCACGCTCGGCCTTGACCCTCCACAGCTCTTCGTGGCCCATGATCACGGTGTCGAGCACGGTGAATTGTTCGTAGGCGAACTGGTCCTGGCGCAGCTTGCCCAAGCGCACATTCGGCTCCAGCATGACCTGGCCGCCGGACGGCTCGAGGTCGCCGCCGAGGATTTTCATGAAGGTCGACTTGCCGCAACCGTTGGCACCGATCAAACCATAGCGGTTGCCAGCGCCGAACTTGACCGAGACGTTCTCGAAGAGCGGCTTGGCGCCGAACTGCATGGTGATGTTAGCTGTGGAGATCAATTACTTTACCTATCAATAGCTTAGGGTGCGCTTATTTGAGCTGGGACCAATTTGGGACCAATCTGGAGCTTTTCCATTTCGCTCCAGTCCGAGCTTGAGTTGATCCAACGCGCATAAGTCGAGAGCAGCATCTGCACACTATGGCCGAGCTGCTGGGAAATGAAGGCGGGGTTCATGCCAGACATAATGCATATTGTCGCATAGGTGTGACGACAGTTGTATGGCGGACGACGACGGATATTCAGCGCTTTTAGCGTCGGAACCCACTGTTTGTGTAGGTCAGATGTCTGTTTCACGTACTCCGCGTTCTTCGAGGGCGGAAAAATGAAAGGCGTTTCCAGCACCTTGCCTTTCCCTTTTTTCCGACGTTCTGCGTACTCCCTGGCAAATTGCAGAGCGTGCATGGCACGGTCATTCAACAAAACGAAGCGATCTCCGTCAGTTTTCGTACGTTCCACCACTTCCCCCAAGGCGATCCCGCGACATACGTAGGCCGTCCTCTTCTCTTCGTCTACCGCATCCCAGCGCATAGCCAGGGCTTCGGACAGACGCATTGCTGTAAAAAACACAAACTCAAAAAACGCCGCATAGATCGTGCTGGGCCAGTGATCGTGCTGATACATCTTCGCGATGATCTGGTTTGCTTCTTCAAGCGTGAAGGAATCAATTTCCTTTTTGCTGCGCTTGGGCAGCTCAAGGATCGCGGCTGGGTTCTTCGGGATCAGTTCTTCAGATACGGCTGAATTCAGGATGGTGGACAGCTTCGAGATGGCATTGCGCTTAAGGCCCGGTGACTTCCACTCGCTGGCGGCCATTACCCGGCGGAGCAGGGTGGTAGTGATTAGGTCGATCCGCACCAGGGCCAGCCCCGGCATCCAGTACCTGTTCAGTGCTCCCTTGTAGTTCGCCTTCGTGCCGACCACTACCTCACGGCTGTCCAGCCAGAGCTGCGCCTATTCGCCGAAGTTGATCTTCCCGCCTGCGAGGTTGCTGGAACTCGGGAAAAGCTCGACGTATTTGTCGTCTTCGAGCAGCCCCAGCTTTATCAAGCCTCTTACTTGATCAACAACCTGTGCGGCAGACTTGATTCCTTTCTGTGTCGGGGGATAGGGGAGCGTTTCACTCCGCCGGCTGCCGTTCCACATAAAGCGGATGTGGATCGATCCGTGGTGGAGGTCCATTCCTGCGGGCAAACCCATTGGCTTTCGAGCCATTCGTAATATCTCCTGATGCTGTAGATGATCCTGCCGCAATGAGTGTTCCAGACACCTTCAGGTATCTGCTTTCTGGCACGCTTGGAGCGCAGGGCGGCGAGGGTGGTGCCCAGGATCTCGGCCATTTGTGCCTCGGAAACCTTGTCGCCAGTGATCCCGTCGTTTAGCTGTTCTGCTGCTGCCATATCTACCTCCCGCCGCCCGCCGTGGGCTGCGCTGTTTTGATGATGTGAACTGCCAGGCCGAAGGTGATCAGTAGCCAGGCGCATGTGCTGGCGAATGCGTAGATCAGTGCCTCGGTGGTGCCGGTGTCGAGCAGGTAAGGCCCGGCCCAGAAGAACCAGACGAGTGTTCCTACCAGGTACAGTAGAGCGCCCTGCAGTACCAGGGTGAGTTTCATAGCGAACATGGGGTGTCCTTGCCGCGCTGGGCGGCAGAAGGTGGGTTAGGTTTTTGCTGCTTTCGCGTGCCCGACGCATACCCTGGTGGGCTCGCCGTGTTCGTCGAGGTGCGCGTGACACATGGAACCTTTCGGGTCGTGGGCCATGAACTCGGCGTCACAGGTGGTGATGGGCGACTGGTTTGCGATAGAACCGAGGCGGTAGGCGCAACCGTGGCAGGCGCCGGCGGGGTCGCATTTGTTTGCGATCATCACGCCCTGACACGCGCCGATGATCGTGGGCAGGTTTACCCCGGTAAATTTGTCGGGATGCACTCCGCACTCGATGATCAGCACCTGATCGCTCATCTCCGCGCAGTTGCCGGCAACCGAGTTGGCCATCCCGATAAGTTGAGCCATGAACTCCACCAAGCGCTGAGAACCGTTCATCTGGAGATACTTCGTCAGCGCCTGGCGGCGCATTGGGAGATCGAGCTGGGCAATGCCCGCCAGGTCCTGGGCATCGCTTCGGCTCATGCTGTATTCACAATTTGCAGGCATAGAAATACCTCGCCCGCCATACATCGGCGTGCATCTAGATAAAGGGGAAGGGGTTACAGATTTGCGGGCTGGGTAATTGCGACAGACTTTGCGGCTGACTCGGTGCGAAATATTAGGTTGGGCATCTTTACCCTGTCCGGCTGGTGTATTCCGAGTACGCTAAACTCGCTCCGTTGACCTCGCGAAGTCTTGGACGCTGAACTCAAGGCCGGTTAATCCACTGCCATAGGGCGGCTCGGTCTGGCAGTGATCGGCCGGTACTAAAATTCACAACGATACTCAGGAGTCGTAGGGCTCACCAGCCGCTGCCGCGCTTTCAGACGTCAGCGGATTTGAAACTAATCTAAAAATTGACGGATGACATGGCCCTAAAATCCCGCTGTGACCACTCGTACTACTGGCTTACAGCCGCTCTATGGGTAGCTCTCCCAGTACCAACTTACTCGGCTGCAAGTAGGGAAACCTGTCGGAGCACATCATAGTGGCCAGGACAACTAGTGAAGCGTCGTCATGCGTTGCATTATCGTCTTCATACGGCGTTACGATCAGTGAGAGTTTGTCTTGAACGCCTTCAGCGGTATTAATCGAGACGATTCGACACCTCCTATCAGCCGGGAAGTCAACGAGCGCGAGGTGATTGCCGGTGATTCCATAATGAAGGATATCGCATAGCTCGCCCCAATATGCTTTATGCCTAAGGTGTATGCATGTCGAGTACTTCAAATTGCAAATAGAGCAGATTTGTTGTTTGGCAGTGAATCCAGCGCTGACAAAGTTCTGCTTTGGAAAGATGAGCTGTTCTATGGTTGTTAATCGCAGGCTAATTTCTCTTCCGTGCTGAAAACCCTCGTGGGCTCGACAAGCGTCCATTAAGGCCATCTGAGCGGCTACATACTGATCCCATGCTTCATTTGGTTTGTCGAACTTGAGCAATATCCACATTCTTATTTCGCTCAGCACCGCACCAGCGGCACACTGGTAGCCTAGGAAAAGATTGGCTACATTCTCCTCTGCATGCTCGATCGCCTTCTTCTTATTTAGCAGAGCATAATAAATCAGATTTTCTAATATTCCGCACTGCTCAAGCTGGAGCTTTGTGTCCCTTGCGGGCGAGCTGAATTCTTCTGCAGTTTTTATTATAAAATTGTACTGCTGAATTATTTCGTCCAAGTTCATTATTCCATTCTTTCTAAGATGCTGGAGAGCTCGGCCATTCCCTCTATTGGCCCGCTGTACGATAATTTTCTAAACTCACCCGTTTTGGTTTCCCTAATTATGTTAAGTTTTACAGTTTGAGTCTTGCTATCTTTGAATGCGTCATAAAGATAGTTCGTGATGAGTCCGAGTATCACAGACGTCACGTTCGGGTTCTGAAGGAGTGCAGCTATTGGAATGAGGATAGTTGGGCCAAACCAATCGTCGCTGTAGTTCTGCTGGTAGACGATACTTTCTTCAGAATCAAATAATTCTTGATAGGGGATCTGGTTTTGATTGAGCAGAGTCCTCAACGTGTCGGCCTCAGCAGCCTGAACTAACTCGGCGACCTCAGTTGCCGAGAAAATATTATCCGGAACCACAGAAATTTCACAGATCGGTGCCGCACCGAGACGCGTGAGTTTCGCCATAAAATCGGGTAACGCGTGGTTTTCAATTGCCATCGTCTTATGTCCATTCATGAATGTGGTTAGTGCTCGCCAGCACAAGGGGCACGCAACTCCCTTAAGCGTAACCCTTGTGTAACGTTTTCTACTAACCTCTGAGTCCAAAGGGTGCCGCTTGCCTTGTATAGCCGCTGTCAAGGCGCCGCGCCAGCAAATATAGGTTCAGTTTCTAGCAATCGGTGCTGTTTCCGCTGCGGCTCATGTCGTCATCATTGGTCTGACCCAGACGCAGACAGGACCGTCTTCAGTATCGTGAATCGAGAAGATGAACCAGCCGTCACCGGCAGGCTTCGTAGGTGTCCAAGGTGTGCAATCGATTTTCCCTTCGCCAATCCACGCCGCTACCAAGTGTTCTGGGCCATCGTTTTCCATTTCAACGAGGCCGAGCTCAAGACCGTGCTCGGCGAACCAGTTGTAGGGGAGCTGACTTTCTTCGCCGTCATCCGGCCAAGCTGGGTGTGTCCATTGGCCGTACTGGTCGCGCTCGACCGGCAATTGAGCGATTATCTGCTTTTCTTCACGCATGACTTCGTCCTTGCCGCTATAGCGGCTAACTTTGAAGGGGGAGGGTTTCAAACTATCTATGCCGGTCAAAGCCGATAGTTGCCAAGGTTTGACTACAAGCGATCAGGGACCGAACAAATGGAAAGCAAATTTTCTAGGCGTATCTTGCTGCTGGGCTCACTTTTGATCCTCAGTGGGCAAGTTCAAGCTCGCGGCGGAAGAGGTGGGCGGAGCTCTCGCGGAGGTGGACGCGGCGGCAGAGGAGGAAGGGGCACCGGCTTTCTTTGGTTCTTAGGCATCGGTGGCGTAATTTTCGGCCTCGTTAAATTGGATTCGTGGAAGACCGCTCGGCGAACAGCCCATAACAAAGCCTTGGAGGAAGCAAGGCTTGCAGAAGTCGAACGATTGAAACCACCCAAGGCTGAGTGGGATGCGCTCGGCCTATGCTTACTCTGTGGCAGCCCCATGGCAGTTCGAATTGCTAAAGTAGGCAGGCGCCGTGGCACCAAGTTCATGGGCTGCACGTATTATCCTCGTTGCTTAGGAACCCGGAAAATAGTGGCCCGCATTGCCGGAAACTGAAGTGACGACACCGGAGGTCGCTGTGCCTCATGCTGCCTTCTTTTGCTGGTCTGGCTTGCGAATCAAGCCCAGGCGCACGCCTTCATTGCGAACAATCAAAGTGTCGTCGCCATTGCCCCACGGATTCTCGAAACCGTTATCCATCACGGGCTGGAAATACCCGTATCGCATCGTCTTGCCAGTGAGTACGAACGCACCGATAGACCCAGCCAGGCTCTTCAGTGTGCCGCCGTGCGAGAAGCCATCCCACGGGCCTTCCCTCGTAACGTTGATGCGGGCCACGGTGTAGTCATCGAACAGCCAGACGATGTTGCGGCGGCCATTGAGAGCGAGGTATGCATCGTGCCCGGCGCCCTTGTTACGAAAGAAGCACCGGCCGCAGCTGGCGATCACCCTAAGGAATTCGTTCGCAGCGATGATCCGAAGCAGGCGCTGCTGGCCGATGGTTTTGTTTTCTGTAGGCATAGGGATACCTCGAAGCCTGTTCGTTGTAAGCTCAGGCGCTATTAAATTTGAAAGGGTTGGTTATGGGGCGGGCGCTGGCAGCAATAGGGATTATTCTGACGTTGGGTTACGTTTTTTTCGCTTGGTGGTTGGTCGGAGATAGAATTCAGACTCTTCGATGCATGGATTTAAACGAAGTTGGGGACTTTCTCGCCGGGGCCTTTGGCCCCATTGCCATACTATGGCTAGTGTTGGGTTTTTTTCAGCAAGGTATAGAGCTTCGACAAGGCACCGATGCGCTTAGGCTGCAGGCCAAAGAGCTTAGTAACTCTGTGGAGCAGCAGACTGAGCTTGTCGCAGCCCAGAAGGCTAGTTTGATTAACTACGAACGTTCACTTGAGCCTTTGCTACAAGTGAACGTCACAGATGCCGGCATGGATGACGGTGGGTTTTACGTTAGTCTGAACATTGGTAACACTGGCGGGTACTGTGACTGTGTTGAGATAGAGCTGTCTGCTGATAACGGTGAAAAGAGAGTCCGTGATACCGACCCTTTATTCAGCGGGTCTTCTTGCCTTGTCCGCTTCGGAGAACTTCATGAGTGGGAGGGGTTTGACGTTGTTGTTAAATATAAAACAAGAAGTGGCAGAGCCAATTCCCAAGCTTTTACTGCTCAGCACTATCAGGATAGGGCAGGTGATAGTTACATCGTCCGGAAGCAATCTCTTATTACATGAGGTCCCTGCCTGATATGCGTATTGCTCAAGCTGCTAGCCGTTGATAAAGCTCGATGATATCAGCGGCGTTCGCCCTGACTAGAGCTTCGGCTTCATCCGGACAAACGCTATTGCCGATGAGCCTGACCTGATTCGTCTTGTTGATGGGCAGCCACTGCTCGGCACCGGTGACTGAATCAACGAACAGGCCGCGGTCAATGATGTAGTTCTTTTCGAACCCTTGTGCAGCCTTCAGTTCTGGCGGCTGCAGCATGCGCAAAGTGATGCCCACCAGCACGTAGCCGCCGATCATGATCATCTCGGCGGGCTCCTTGAAATGCTCCGGCAGATGCTCATGCATGAATTCGGCGCACCGGCGGGCACCTTCCATTTGTTCGGGCCTCAGCGTATCCGGCACCTGCACTACTTTGACGAGGGCAACGCGGTCTTTAGTCGGCAGCGTGTGCATCGGCTCTTTCAGCGAAACGCCGCCCTTGTGGCACCCGTAGTACTTCACCAGGTACGCAGTGGCCAGACGCTGGTTGGGCCCTGACTGGCAGATCGTCGACGTGGGCTGGTATGCCGATCGGCCGTCGCCTTTGTAGAAACCCCCGTTCGCCTGCTCGAAGAACGTTGCCGACACCGCATGATGGCCTGTGCTGGTAGCGACCACTGCCAGCGGACCGTCAACGTCAGCCCCTACCGATCCCTTGCGGAGCGTCACCATCGACGCAGCGACCAGCGCCTGCTCGCCGCGATTGGCGCCTGTGACCGTGCGGGCCGACTCGTCCGGCGAATATCCGCTGCGCTCCCCGTGGTGCGTGAGGTGGGTCAGGTGACACGCTGCCATCGCGAAATGACCACCTTTCACCTGGGCAACCTGAGTGCGCAGCGCTTCCTGCACATCGAAGTTGCGCTGCGATGACCCATTAGCGCATTCGGTGAGGAACGGCGCCGCCACGGGCTGCACCAGGCCGTGATGGGTGCCGCCTGCGCTGATCGTCGAAACCGATTCATCCACGCAGTGTGTGCTGGTGTGAGCTTCGGACGTGCCGCGCATCGGCACAATGAATGGCTTTTCCCTGGTGATGACGTGGCGCCACATGCCCTTGGCCACCCGGCGGCGGGTGTTCAGTGCCATTGGCTTGTCTCGGAAGATCGTCTTGCCCAGGTAGCTCCAGTCAATGCACTCGGCGGCCGTGCGCCACAGCTGCTGTTTCGCAGTTGGCTTCTTGTGTCGTACCGGCTCCGGCCAAACAATCGGCAGCCCGTCGCTGCGCGCCACGAGATACAGGCGTTTGCGGATGGTTGGGGCGCCAGCGTTTGCCGCGATCCGCTCACGCCATTCGACGTTTTATCCCAGGCCCCGGATCAGATTTTCCACCGGCACGAAATCACCGATTGATTGCAGAACCTCCGGCATGTCCGGGTGATCCGCCGGCAGGCCTGTGCTGAGCGCAGCAATGAATGAATTGAAGGTGCGCCCGCGCTCGGCCTTGATCGGTTGCCCGTTTTGATCAATTGGGCCCCAGTCGCAAAACTCTTCGACGTTCTCCAGGAACATCAGGCGAGGCCGGGTAGCGTGTGCCCAGCGAACAACAACCCACGCCAGTCCGCGCACACCACGGTCGCGCGGCGCACCGCCTTTGGCCTTGCTGTGATGGCGGCAGTCCGGCGAAGCCCAGAGGATGCCGACGGGCTGCCCGCCGGTGGCCATGACCGGATCAACCTCAAACACGTCGGCAACGTAGTGCGCGGTCTTGGGGTGATTGGCGCGGTGCACGGCCAGGGCAATCGGGTTGTGGTTCACTGCCACGTCTGGCTCCCTGTACGCCCGGGCAATACCGGTGCTTGCACCGCCGCCGCCGGCGAACAGGTCCACCACCAGCTCTTTTTGAAAAGGCAGGCCCATGCTCGGCTGGCCATGGATGAATTGGGGCTTCTTCTGTTGTGCGGACATAGGGGATCCTCGCCGGTATAGTTCCGGGATCTACAAGGGAGTGGGATATGGATTTTCTTACCGTATGGGACAGTTTTTTGCGCTGGGTTGAAGCTCATCCCGGGCTGGCATCATGGGTTCAAGCATTTGGTTCGATAGTTGCAATTGCTGTAGCAATTCGACTTGCAGGGAGCGAGAGGCGCTATAGGTCCGTACTTGAAAAGAAAGCCCGTATTGAAGCTATAGAGCGCTCAATACAGGCAAGCCAATTTGCGTTAAAGGTAACTACAAACACGCTTGAGTTTTTTACGTGCAACTCAATTCCTCGAAGCATGATTCCTCGGTATTTGCGGGTCATTGATCAGGCATCAAGCTATGTCGATGAGTCCCGCGCGAGCCAATCAGTGGATAGTCAGATTTCGGCAGCGATTATGGAAGTGAAGAACGCGCTGGTCGACATTCGAAGCCTCACATCTGCTTGGGCAGATAATGAAGAGGATGACTATTCCCATGAACTTGAGTTTTTCAACGCAAATATCAGCAGAATTACGAGCGCAATTATCAATCTTTTGGAGATGAAGTCTGACGCTCTGAAAAGACTTAAGTGGTGGTGGCCATCCGACTAAAGAATTAGGCGAGTAAATCGGTGCTACTGCTCGCTGGCTGGCGCTGTTCAGTGATATGGGGTATTACGGGTGACCGGCATGGAGCCGGATCAAGGAGATCAAAATGACGAAGCGCGCTCAGCCATTGTTCACCGTGAAGCAATACGCAAGCCACGTCCCATTCATTTGCATTGAATATGCAACTGCTGACGACGGTATGCCGACAGAATTGTTCGGTTTTGACGTTAACCCTGGAACGTCGTTTGCTCGGGCCTTGGAGATCGCTCAATACATGAACGATAATCTCGGCGATTTCACAGTTACAGAGTGACCGTAGGCATCCAGCGTAATGTGAAAGGCTGGATCACGGCGTGTTGCTCGCCCCGCAGTTCTGGCAGTCTTCTCGATAGCGCTGCGCGTCACTGATGAACCGGCCGCAGCCCTGGCAGTTGAACATCATCATGCGTGGCGGCTTCGGCTTGACCAGCTTCATACCGGTGCCGCGCAGGGCTTCCTTAATGTTCACGTCGTCGCGCTCCACCAGGCGGCGGGAATGGGCGTCGATGTAGGCGCAAGGCCACACAACGGCGCCGGACTGGCCAACCTTGCCGATCCAGGTGATAGTTTGATATCTCGGGACGCGCACGGCTTTGCTCAAGTCGCTCGTGAACACGCCGTCCTCACAGAGCCAAATCAAATTGTTGCCGTTCCAAGCTTTCGGCTTCTGGATATAGAACTCGGTAGCATCTGGGTTCTGGTCCAAGGCCTCGCTCAAGGTGACAAGCTGGCAATCCACGCGACGCGCGCCCGGGCATCGACGTACGGCTTGGGCCACGGAATGTCAGTGTCGCGGTGATCACAAGCGCCGTCCCGGGTGAACACCTGTGCCTTGGCCAGATCGGTGATATATCCGGAGCCGCCAAAGCCCCAGAACGACAACCCGTCGCCGACGTAGGCGTGGCTACGGCTGTCTTGCAGGTAGAACTGATCGTCCATGGATTATCTCCGGTCAGGTGCCGCCCTCCGTGATCGGTGGTGGCAATTTGGTTTGGGTTGGGGTATTAAGTTCCGCCTAGAAGTCGACACGGATATCTAGTCGATAGGGTTTTTAAGGATTTTTAATATGAAGGAAGAGTTAATCGTACCGTTTGTGGGTGCAATACTGACTGCGCTCATTGCTGGCATCGTATCTCTGGTAATGGCCATTTTGTCGAAGGATCAAAAAACATCAGAATTTCGCCAGGCGTGGATAGATGCTCTTCGAGATGATATATCGAGATTTGTTGGAACAGCTCATTCTTTAGTTGGTGCGGCAGATATAGTAAATAAAAAGTCTAATGACGAAATTAAAGATTATGTACTTTCGATATCTCGTGATTTTGCGGAGACAAGTTACCTTTTGTCAAGAATTAGACTTCGTTTGAATGTGGATGAGCATACAGACATATTAGAGGCGATCGCTTGGCTTCAGGACGAAACTACCGGAGGCACGAAGGAAGAAATGCTGCAGAAGATCGAAACCTTAGTCGTAAGAATACAGGAAGAGCTTAAGAAAGAGTGGGAAAGAGTAAAGGCAGGTGAGAAGTCGTTTAGGGTCCTGAAAATTACTTCCGCTGTCGTTGTTATATCTCTTGCGACTGCAATGGCAGGTTATGTGCTGAGCCCATTATTGGGCAAGGGCTTGTGGTGATGTTTTAAATCTTAGTTGGAGGGCAACTACTTGACAGCGGTGAAGCTCATTTGTCGAAATTATGACCTTGATTGTTCGATAGTATGATTTTCCAACCACTCGCGCTATCGTCCATAGCATCCATCTGAAGCGATTCGGCGAATCCTCCTTGCCGTAATTTGCGCGCCACGTTTTCAGATACAATCAAATCGTGGCGCGGCGATCTGATCGTTATGCATGTGGGCCGGACAGTTCACCCGAACCACGCTGGGATTTACCTCGGCAAAGATCCGGCATTGCCTGGTGAAGATTCGGGCGCTTTCGGCCCCGGCCCATTCCTGCTGCACCACCTTTACGGAAGGCCGTCGGAGATCATCGTCTACGGTGGGCCTTGGCACGACCGGACACGTCTTATCCTCAGGCACAAAGATGCAAAATGACCAACATGACGCGGCGTAGCCGCAGGAGCATTTTATGAATCACTCTTTTGAAGTGAGCGAACGTGAGAACCGCATCAATGGTGCAATCATTATTGATGCTGGCCGCTTCGCTGGCATCGGCATTGGTCTGTCAGATGAGCTTGCTGTGGATGCTCAAGAGAAAGCCGACCTGCTCGAGCGACGGCTTTCAAGGCTTGAAGGGGCCTTAGGATTTGAAGCTATTTGTGATCGTTGAAAAATTCAGCAATCGCCTTGTGGTCAGGTCCTACGTTGTGAGCTGTAGGATAGGCGTCCGCTACTTTTAAGGCATAGGCTTGTGCCGCCTCAACACCTGCCGTTCCCTGCGCCGCTTTAAGTTGACTTGCGAGGCCAGAAACTATGCAGTTCAGGGTGATTAATGACGATCCTGTGTAATTGATTGCGTCTTCTACCGAGTTGCTCACATTGACCTCCAGGTCATAAACGCGCCGATATTGGCGCTATCCCAGTCCCTGGGCTTGCAGGCGTAAGACTGGGAAATCCTTTAGGCTTGCGTTTGCGTCTGCACGATCAAGCGCCACTCTACAGCTTTTCCGAAAGTCCCAGGATGCTGATGCTTATTCTGGGGCGGGAATGGGTCGCCTTTGTTTGAGGTGATTTCATCACCGCAGCCCTCACATCGGTAAATTCCTGAAGCGAGAACTTTCTCGCCAGGTCCGAACGATGAATTCCAAGGCGCTCCGCCAAGTAATGTGGGTGTGGTTTTTTCAAGGTGTTGCAATGATTCTTCAGTAAACAGTGCCATTGTGATTCCTTTCTTTGGGCCTTAGGGGAGGCACAAAGCTACTACGCCGACGAACAACCCAGTTACTGGCATTCCATCCACGCTGGATGCCTGGCCAGGATCCGGTCATGATGACGCTTCCACAACAAGGAGGTGAGTCATGGGTGTTCGAGGAAAAGATCATCAGATCGATAATGTCGAGTTCAACGTTAGCGATATTTCGCGCAGTAAAGATTTCTATGGCTCAGCATTTGGTTGGACATTCGTAGACTACGGGCCCAGCTACACCGAATTCAGCGATGGTAGGCTCGCCGGAGGATTCACAACTGGTGAGCCCGTTCGACCTGGTGGCCCGCTGGTTATTCTTTACGGGGATGATCTCGAGGAAACTCAGCGTCGACTCGTTGCAGCGGGCGCCACGATTAGTCGGGAGATTTTCTCTTTTCCTGGCGGCAAAAGGTTTCACTTCATTGACCCTGATGGTTATGAACTGGCGGTCTGGAGTGCGGAAGCATAAACGTTTGCTGGTCCAGCCTCGCGCTGGGCTTTTTTGCTTTCTGCAGCCTGGTGCTACAGTCCCACCAAACCAATGAGGGAACGACATGCGGATTTTGATAGCGGCGGTGGCGATAATTGGATTGCTGGCAAGCAATGCAGTGTTCGCTGAAAGTAATGCCGGAACAAGATTTTTAAACGGATGCAAGGTTGCCTTACGCTTTTTTGAAACGAAGCATATGGCTGCGAACGACAATCAGGCTGATATGGGTTACTGTGTGGGTGTGGTTGCCGGGGTTCGTGAAACTCTTCAATATCTTACCGGAGGAGCTGTAAACAAGTTCCCAGGTATTTGCTTGCCTGAAAACTACGTTGATCAAATGGGCGTGCAGGCAATCGTCAAGTACTCGGAAGGCCACCCTGATTTCTCAACGAAAAGACCCACGCTAATCGCATTGCTCGCACTCAAAGCCGAGTATCTTTGTAAATAGCGTGGGCAGGCACGAGTTGCAGTAGTTGAGGTCCAGCTTTCCAATTCATCTAAAACTCAAGGATGCACATGCGTAAAATTTTGATAGCGTTGTCGATCACTATTGCCACGCTCATGCTGCCTGGCTGCTCAGCTGTGTCGACTTTCGACAAGTATGCAACCTTGCGTTTTTATGAGTGGAACCGAACAGACATCAAGTACAATCACTTCGATGGTGAGTCGGGCATGCTGAGTTCTAATCCAAATTTTCGGAATAGAATGCTGCCCGCACGGATAGCCGATAACAATCAATGGATCGACTTCACTGATGACATGGGGCAAGTTTATAAAACATTTGGAAATACCCTACATCGCGACACGTTTCCAGCTGGGCTGGAGCCCATTAAAGAGTTTGTTGCCTGGAGTCAGCTTCCGCCAATACAGCGCCAGAATATACGCGATGCATTGAATGCCAAACCTGAGTTCACATCTATTAAGGCTCGGCTTGTGCTTGAGCGCGGCACGGATGAGCCGCTGCTGGTCTTTACAGGTAGTTCGCTACCTTGGGAGACACCCCCACAGTATGCGATCGACAAAGTTAACGCGATCAGAATGCTGGTCAACGCGCAGATTTGGTACAAGATCTTGAAGTAGCAGAGTTTCGAGAAATTCGACGGCAGCTTGAGTAGCCCAGCCCCGCGCTGGGCTTTTTGCATCAGCGCCTCAGTGAAGTGGATGCCTTGCCAGGTACGCGGTACAGTCCTTTCTTACATGGAGGTTAGCGCTGCTGCTGGGAGCCTGCAGCGGTCAGTCGACGATCTTGCCGGCCTCTCACAACCCAGGCCGGGAGTAATTCCTGAATTGCAGCCATAAGGGGGGGCTTAGGATTTGCGGTTGGGCGTCATCAGAACGCCCAGGGTCAGCTTAATGAACTCTTCGTTCTCGTCGATGGTGTGTAGACCGCCGCGCACGCTGTCTGCCACTTCAGCTGAGCCGCGCTGCTCCACCCAGTTGGGCAGTTCCATGATTGAGGCCTCGAGGACGAGTTGGTTCTCGTAGAGTTTGGATAGTAGGGAAGGAAACAGGTCAGAATTCAGCATCGTTGTTCCTCCGTGGAGTGGACAGCGTAGCAGGCAAACTATGGAGTTGGGAGATCGGTCGGCAGGACGCCGGAGGAGGGGTTATGCAGTTTCGGCATGAGCTTGAATTTACCCGTTGGGACCAGTCTTGGAACCAACGGGTGCATTTGGGTGCGTTATTGTTGCTTACTCATGACGACTTGGCCCAGTAAACACTGATCACCAGTAATCACCATTATGCGTTTCATACCGCATGGTGATGTTAGCTGTGGAGATCAATTACTTTACCTATCAATGGGTTGCGAGCGTGACGGCAGGTGCCTTCAGGCATGCGTCAACAGCGACATCAAGGCGCGAAACCCGGTCGCTGAACGGAAAATTTGGGATGTGTGTTGGAATTTGGCGCGCATTGTCGCATATGTCAGGCGACAGTTGTATGGCCAGCGAAGGTTGGTTTAGCCAATGTCTCCGGCATGGCCAGCCATAGCAGTAGCAATGCGGCGGCGGCCACCCCGGCCAGGGTCAGGAAGGCGGCGTTGTAGCCGGCCATTTGCACCACGAAGCCGGCCAGGCTGCTGCTCAGTGCCGCGCCCAGGCCAAACACGGTCGACAGCGCGCCGAGGCTGACGTTGAAGCGGCCGGTGCCTTGGGTCAAGTCCTTGACGATCACCGGGAACAGCGCGCCGAAAATGCCCGCGCCGATGCCATCGAGCATCTGCACGGCAACCAGCCAATAGGGGTCGTTGGACAAGGTGTAGAGCACGCCGCGCAGCGGCAGGATCATGAATCCGGCCAGCAGCAGCGGCTTGCGCCCCCACACATCGGCCTTGATCCCCACCAGCATCGCCGTCGGCACCATCACCAATTGCGCCGCGACGATGCAGGCCGAGGTCAACGGCGTGGCCATCTGCAGGTTGATCTGCGACAGCTTCTGGCTGACCAGCGGCAGCATCGCGGCATTGGCCAGGTGAAACAGCGCGCAGCAAATGGCGAACAGCAGCAGCGGACGGTTGGCGAGCAGGACGCGCAGGCCCGAGGGCTGCTCATGGTCGGTGTGGTGAGCCGGGTCGAAGCCACGGGCCACCTCGTGGTCGATCGCCTTGGCCGGGACGCAACTGACGGCGACGACACTGGCGACGGCCATAAACGCCATCAGGTAGAACACCACCACCGGTCCGAACAGATACGCCAGGCCGCCGGCCAGCAATGCCGCGACGGCGTTGCCGGCGTGATTGAAGGTTTCGTTGCGCCCGGTACGCCGGGTAAACGCGCGCGGGCCGGTGATGCCCAGGGAAATCGCGGAAATCGCCGGAGCGAACACCGAGGCGGCGATGGCGCTGGCGGCCTGGGTCAGCGCCACCCAGCCAAATGAACTGACGAAGGGCAGCATCAGGCAACTGAGCGTGACCAGCAGCGCGGCAATCGCAATCACCGCGCGTTTGCTGCGGGTACGGTCGATCAACGCACCCGCCGGGCCCTGGGTGAGCAACGCGGCGACCCCGGCCAGGGTCATGACCACGCCGATACTGGCCGGGTCCCATTGGTGTACTGCGAGCAGGTAAATCGCCAGGTACGGCCCCAGGCCGTCGCGTACATCCGCGAGGAAGAAATTCAGGCTGTCCAGGGACAAGGCAGTGCGCAGGTCTGAGTGATGGGCCACGATGCTATCTTCCAGAGCGCCGTCCGGGGCTGGACACGCGTTGGGGTAATGACCTGCACGCCGGGTAATTAGTTCGCGGTCGCCAGGCAATTTCAGGCGCAAAAAAAAGCCCGCAAGCAGAGGCGGGCCAAGGGATTCACTGGAGTAGGTAGGCTTCACCCTATAGGTCGCAAAGTGAAGGCCTTGTGAAAATGCTGTGATCAATCCGCGAAAGCAGGCCGTTCATGCCCTGCGCACGAAGGTGCGCATGGTCTGCCCCGGGCCCGTGCTGAATACGGTGGGCCGGGGCATGCCTGCATCGGCGGCGATAAACACAAAATGATCGCCATCCAGGTGATAGCTGGCCGGTAGTGACTTGCCGGCGTCCGCGCCGATGGCGTCCACCCAGGTAATGCTTTTAGGCGTGGTGTCGGCGTCCAGCACAAAACGGCCCGCCAACAGGGTTTCCCCCTCGACGGTGACGACTTCGAATGTATCGGCACTGATGGTGGTAATCGCACCTGGCGCGCTATGTGCATCTGGCGGGTTGAGCACGCCATTGTCTTCCAGGGCGACTTGCTCCCAGGCACCTTGCAGGGCGCGATAGTCCGTGGCTGAAGAGGATGGCATGCAACTTCCTTTTGCTGAGGGGAGAGGCGGGCAATTGTATCGGCAATGTAACAACACTGCGGATAACGAGATTTTTTTCTTTATGCGACAGCCATTTGACAGCTTTTTCATGTTGGATTGACTACGCTTATAGCGTGATAAGTCCCACATAAAAATATCGTCGTGACTACACGTCGGCATAAAGCAGAAATAATCCCTAAAGCCGTGGGATTTTTCGTCAGCCTAAGTGGTCAGACTGCCATTGGTCGGCCGTGCTCAGGGCGTTGTCCCTGACTTGAAGCCGCTAAGGCTTCCGCTAAGTGATGGCCTTTTAGTATTAATTTAAGGTGTTCTTATTTTGAATCGAAGTTCCTCGCTCACGCCCGCTGTAGCGTCTGATGAAATGGATCTGTTTGAATTGTTCAATGCCATATGGCGGCAGAAGAAGCTGATCGTGGGGTGTACGGTTCTGGCGGGGATCCTGGGGGCGGGGTATGCCTTTCTGGCACCCAAGACCTTTGAAGTCAGCAGTGTGCTGCGGCCTGCGGCGATCAATGAACTGGACGCACTGAACCGCTCCGAAGTGTATAAATTGCCGCCTGCTGATGCGTTGCTCAAAGTGGGTGCGCAGTTGGACTCCTACGAGGCGCGCCTGGGCTTCTTCAAGGACCATGAGGAGTTGTTCAAGGCGTTCAAGAAGCCAGGGCAAACCCTGGAGCAGAGTTTTGAAGACTTCAATCGCAATTCAGTCAATCTGGTCCTGCCGGACCCGAAGAAGGCCGACTCGCTGAGCAACTACATTCGCCTGGAATTGCAGTATCCGACCGATGTCGACGGGGTGAAGATTCTCAACGGGTTTGTTGACTACGCCATTGCCGCAGAGCGTCAGCAGGTGGGGGCCGACCTCAAGGTCATCGTGAACAACCGCCTCAATGAGCTCAAGGGCAAGATCGACGCGGCCCGTGCCAACTACGACACCGACAAGGAATCGAAGATCGCCAAGCTGCTCGAAGCCGATCGGCTCAAGCGCGCCCAACTGGAAGATGAGCTCAGTGCCCTGCGCCTGCAGATGAAAATGGAGCGGACCAACCGCCTGGCGGAATTGGCTGAAGCCATCGGCATCGCCCAGTCCATGGGGATCAGGACACCGACCACGCCATCGTCGATGGCCGACGCCACGCGAACCGGCTCGAGCCAGGTGATGCGCACCGAGGTCAACAATCAGAAGATTCCGCTGTACTTCATGGGTACTGAGGCGCTGGAGGCCGAGCGTGCCTCGCTGCAAAAGCGCACCAGCGATGACTTCACCAACCCGCGTATTGCCGAAATTGGCAAGGAACTGCGGTTGCTGGACGCCAACCGCGAAGTTGAAGTGCTGCGCAAACGTGGCAATGAAGACATTTTCCTGCAGGACGTAGAGCCGCTGCGCGCCGAAATCGCCAGGCTGCGGGGTTTGAACATTGACATGAGCAACCTGAAACTGGTGACGATCGACCGCCGCGCCCAGGAGCCGCTGTCACCGGTCAAACCGAAAAAAGCCCTGGTCATTGCATTGAGCGTGGTGGGCGGTTTGCTGCTGGGCCTGGTGATCGCGCTGGTCCGCCACCTGGTGTTGACCCGACGCGAAGTCGTGCCGTTCTCGGCATTGGAAGACAGCAGTTTTTCCCGCCGTGAGCGTAAGGACGATCAACTGTAAGCCGTCGCACCGCCCTCTAGTGGGCGGGTCTTGCGGCCCGCCCGCTCATCCCCCCAGCACACTTCATAGACAGCTTTTCACAATTCTTAGTTAACCTTTGGTTACAAAGTATGGCTAAATAACCGCCAATGGTCACACATCGCATGGTCCTCCAGCCGGTCGTGTCACCTGTATGTGAATTGTGATTTCAGGTGCTGCTTATCCATCCTCGGCCGTTGTGGGCACGCAGGAGCAGCCTGTTCTCTCCCTGACGTGTGACGAATCCCTTGAAACTCATCATTGTTGCTCTCTACGTTGCCTCCATCGCGTATGTACACCTGCGTGGCCGGGTGCGACACAAGCTGGGCCGCCAGCTCAGCGATCATTCGACATTCCTGGCGCCGATCAACTGCTTCCTGTACCTGTTCTCCAAGCAACCCAGCCGCCCGTTTCTGTCGCCCAGCGACTTTGCGGACCTGCGCCCGTTGCAGGAGCACTGGGAAGAGATTCGCCAGGAAGGCCAGAACCTGATGCGCGCCGGGGAAATCAAGCGTTCGCAGCAGTACAACGATGTGGGTTTCAATTCGTTCTTCAAGTCCGGCTGGAAGCGCTTCTACCTCAAATGGTACGGCGACAGTCATCCCTCAGCGATGAAACTGTGCCCGCGCACCACCGAACTGGTGCAAAGCATCGGCTCGATCAAGGCCGCGATGTTCGCCGAGCTGCCGCCGGGCTCCAAGCTCGTGCGTCACCGTGACCCTTACGCGGGTTCCTACCGTTATCACCTGGGGCTGGATACGCCGAACGATCCGGGCTGCTATATCAATGTGGACGGCGAAAGCTATTACTGGCGCGACGGCGAAGCGGTGATGTTTGACGAGACCTACATTCACTATGCCGAGAACACCACGTCGCATAACCGCATCATTCTGTTCTGCGACATCGAACGGCCGATGAAATACCGCTGGGCGGCCGCATTCAACCGCTGGTTCAGCCGCAATGTGATGGCCGCTGCGGGGTCGCCCAACGACGAGGGCGACAAGACCGGCGCACTCAATCGTGCCTTTACCCGCCTGTACAAAATCAGGTTGCGTGGCAAGGAGCTCAAAAAGCGCAATCGCACGCGCTATTACCTGGAAAAATGGGCAATCTTCGCCGCGTTGGCGCTGATCTTCATCCTGATCTGATCTGAGTGCGCGCGAATCACTTCGGTGGCTTCGCGCCCAGCTTGTCCCACATCCGCTTGCTGATCTTCTGACGATTGGCATAGCCAGCCCAAGGGTCATCCTTCAAATCGCGCAACCGTTCGTGCAGATTGGCCACTGTCCATTGCTGGGCGCCGCGCAAGTCATTGAGTTCATCCCGACTGACGGGCACCGACACCGGCAGGCCCGGACGTGCCCGCACGGAGTAAGCCGCCACCGTGCTGGCGCCGCGGGCGTTGCGCAGGTAATCGATGAAGATTTTGCCCACGCGGTTCTTCGGGCCGCTGGTGGCGGTAAAGCGCTCCGGCAGTTGCCGGGTCATGAATTGGGCGATGGCTTTGGCGAATGCTTTGACGGTGTCCCAGTTATCCCGTCGCGCCAGCGGTACGATCAGGTGAAAGCCTTTGCCACCGCTGGTTTTGACGAAGGCCTGCAAACCTATTTCATCCAGTACCGACAGCGTCAACTGCGCCGCTTCCAGCATGGACTTCCAGGGCAGCGTGGGGTCCGGGTCGAGGTCAAGGACGAACAGGTCGGGGGTTTCGATCTTGTCTGTGGTCGCGCCCCAGGTGTGCAGCTCAACCGTACCCATTTGCACCGCGCCGATCAGGGCATCGGCGCTGTCTATTTCCATCAGGCGGGCATGGCCGGGGTCCAGTGCCTGGTCCAACTGCTTGATGTGCGGGATGGTCATGCGCTCGGAATGCTTCTGGAAGAACTGTTCGCCTTCGATGCCCTCCGGCGCCCTGAGCAGCGAGACGGGCCGGTTGCGCAGGAAGGGCAGGATGGATGCGCTGATATCGGCGTAGAACTGCGCCAGTGCCTGCTTTTGCGTGCCGCTCTGCGTGTCGATGACACGATCAGGGTGGGTGATTTTCATGGCTTTTACGGTTTTCACCGCCTTCTCGGGCTTTTTCGCCTTTGGCGCCGTCACCGATGTGGCCGTACGCGGCTGTTCATGAATGATCTGCTCAGCGGGCTTGTCGGTGCGCATGCCCACAAATGCAGCCTGGCGCACCAGGCCTTCCCGGGTCCATTGCGCAAATTGCACTTCACCGACCAGGCGCGGCTCAACCCAGTGCACGCCGCGCGCCTGGGCGCTGGTCAACGGTTTTTGCAGCGGCGAGTCCGTGCGCTCCAGCGGGGTGAGTTGGGCGTAGATGGCTTTAAGCGACGCCTGGTCGAAACCGGTGCCCACACGCCCGGCATACACCAGCCCGGCGTCGTCGTTGACCGCCAGCAGCAGCGCACCAAACCCGGTGCGCGAGCCTTGGGGGCGGGTATAGCCGACAATCACGAACTCCTGGCGCAACCGGCATTTGAGCTTGATCCAGTCGGCACTGCGGCTGGACACATAAGGGCTGCCGGCGCGCTTGCCGATCACGCCCTCAAGGGCCAGGTCGCAGGCGCTTTGGAAAATGTCGCGGTGGTCGGCGGCAAAGGCTTCGGAGAAACGCAGCAGCTTGCTCTTGCTGGCGGACAGGGCGGATTCAAGTGCCGCGCGACGGCTTTCGAGCGGTTCCTCGCGCTGATCGCGGCCGTCAAGAAACGGCGCATCGAACAGGTAGTAAACGATGTCGAGGCTGCGACCGATGTCGAAGGCATTCTGCAAGGCCTGGAAATCCGGCAAGCCGTCGTCGTTGAGACTGACCACTTCGCCATCCAGCCAACTGTCCTTGAGTTTGAGCGCTTGCAAGGCTTTGGCCTGGCGCGGCAGGCGCTCGGTCCAGTCGTGGCCGTTGCGGGTGAACAGGCGTACCTCACCTTTGAGGATGCGCGTCAGGATGCGGTAACCGTCGAATTTGATCTCGTAGTGCCAGTCACCTTCGGGGGCCCGATCGACCAGGGTTGCCAGTTGCGGGGAGAATGCCTCGGGCACGGCGGTTGCCGCCTTGCGCGTGCTCGCCTTGGGCGCCGCTTTGGGTTTCGCTGGCGTTTTGGTCTTGGCCTTGGGTTTACCGACCACCGCATCGCTGAGCACGCTGGCGGGTTGGGCCGCGACGATATCGTACTCAGCCGAGGGACGCGCCTGTTGGTCCTTTTCCTTGATCAGCAGCCATTGTTCCTTATCACCGCTGCCTTTGAGCCGGGTGCGCACCAAGGTCCAATCGCCCGTGAGTTTTTCGCCGACCAGGCCGAATTTCAGTTTGCCGGCGGCGTAGGCCTTGTGCGGATCGTCGTGGGGTTGCCAGATGCCGCGGTCCCACACGATGACATCGCCTGCGCCATATTGCCCGGCGGGAATGCTGCCTTCAAAGCCGCCATAACTCAGGGGATGGTCCTCGACGTGCACCGCCAGGCGTTTCTGGCTCGGGTCCAGGCTCGGGCCCTTGGGCACGGCCCAGCTCAACAGCACGCCGTCCAGTTCCAGGCGAAAGTCGTAGTGCAGGTTGCGCGCAGCATGCTTCTGGATCACAAAGCTCAGGGCCGACGCGTTGCGCTTGCCGGCCGGTGACTCGCCGGCCGGCTCGGCGGTAATCTCGAAGTCGCGTTTGCGGTTGTACTCGCCCAGGGGCTTTGCCATGTCGTTCTCCAGCCAATGGCAGGCTCAAGAGGCCTTTTTGTTGGACTTTTTCGCTGCGGGTTTTTTCGCCGCAGGTTTGCCCGCCAGGCTGCGCTTGAGCAGTTCGGTCAGGTCGATCACATCGGCGGATTTGCGCTCTTCGCTGCCTTCGGTCGATTCGACGTCTTCGATCTTGCCGGCCTTGGCCTTCTTCTCCACCAGCGCCATGATCTTTTCCTGGAAGCTGTCGCGGTACTCCTCGGGCTGCCAGTCTGCGCTCATGTCTTGCACCAGACGCTTGGCCATGTCCAACTCACCCTTGGCCAGGGTCGGCTTGATCACGTCGCTGCCCAATTCCAGTTCATCCAGGCTGCGCACTTCGGCGGGCCAGCGCAGCATCACCAGCACCAGCGCCGACTCCAGCGGCATCAGTGCAGCCAGGTGTTGCTTGGTGTGCAACACCACATTGGCCAGGGCGACTTTGCCGGTTTTTTTCAAGGTCTCGCGCAGCAGCGCATAGACCTTGCCGCCGCGCTTGTCCGGGGCCAGGAAGTAGGGCGTGTCGATGTTCTGCAGGGGAATCTGGTCGCTGGCGACAAAGGCGATGATTTCGATGGTCTGGGTCGACTTCGGGTGGGCCGAGCGGATTTCCTCTTCGCTGAGCACCACGTAGCGGCCCTTTTCATACGCCACGCCCTTGACGATATTCTCCTTGTTGATCTCTTTGCCGGTCGCCTTGTTGATGCGCTTGTAGCCCACCGGGTCCATGCTGCGTTTATCCAGCCAGTCGAAATCAACGCCTTGGGAGGATGTCGCCGACACCAGCGAGACCGGGATGTGAACCAGACCGAAGCTGATGGCGCCTTTCCAGATTGCCCGGGGCATAGATACCTCTCCTTCAAAGAATAAGCCTGTGTTCTGGTGACTCATGGGCCCAGGCAAAAGTTTCGGCGGCTGGATGCTCGGACAGATCCTGTTACACCTGATGAGAAACAATTTAATGTCGCCAGCCGAACCCCTGGGGTAGCGTGTTATCGAAAGCACGACCACTACTCGACATAGCACTACTCGACATAGAGAGGCATCGTCATGAACAGTTGTAGGCGTTATCTGGCCGTGCTGGCATTGGGGCTGGTCCTGGCCCCCATGGTCCAGGCGCAAACCCTGCCGGGCCAATACGATTCCAACAACAGCCCCATTCATCGGGCCAACCCCAACAGCATGCAGGGCACCCAGCCCAATGCGCCGGCCGTTCGCGGTATCCAGACCGCCCCGAGCAACCCTCGGCCTACGGTGCAAAACGGCGGGATCGGCAATCGCTATCCCAAGCGCGACACCGCGCCCAGTCGCCCGACCACCGAAACCCAAGCGCCCACCTATGATGCCAACGGCAATCGCCGGTAAGGACTCGTCTTATGTTTCTACGCAAAACCCTGCTAGCCGCCCTTTGCGCAACCACGCTGCTGCCATTGGCAGTGGCTCAAGCCGCCGAGGGCCGACAGTTTCCCAGTGAGCAAGGCAGCGTCACGGCGACGCCGGTCGCCAAGGGCCTGCATCATCCCTGGGCGGTGGCTTTCCTGCCGGACAGGCAAGGCTTCCTGGTGACCGAGCTTCCCGGCCAGCTGCGTTTCGTCAGCCAGGACGGCAAGCTTTCCGCGCCGTTGACGGGCGTGCCGCAGGTGTGGGCCAAGGGGCAGGGCGGTTTGCTTGACGTGGTGCTGTCGCCCGACTTCAAGCAAGACCGCCTGGTGTACCTGTCGTACGCCGAAGGGGGCGGCAAGGATGGCAAGGCCGGGACCGCCGTGGGGCGAGGGCGCCTGGCCGATGACTTGAGTGGCTTGAAGGACTTTACGGTGATTCTGCGCCAGGAGCCCAAGCTGTCGACCGGCAATCACTTTGGTTCGCGCCTGGCGTTTGACCGTGACGGCTACCTGTTCGTGACCCTGGGCGAAAACAACGACCGGCCCACTGCCCAGGACCTGGACAAGCTGCAAGGCAAGGTCGTGCGCATCTACCCGGACGGCCGCGTACCCGACGACAACCCGTTTGTCGGCCAGCCCGGGGTACGCCCCGAAATCTGGTCCTACGGCCAGCGCAACCCGCAGGGCCTGGCGCTGAACCCGTGGAGCGGGACGATCTGGGAAAACGAACACGGGCCACGTGGCGGGGATGAAATCAACATCATCGAGCGCGGCAAGAACTACGGTTGGCCGTTGGCCACGCATGGCATCAACTATTCGCTCGCGCCGATTCCCGAGGCCAAGGGCAAGACCGCCGAAGGCACCGTAGCGCCGCACCATGTGTGGGAGAAGTCACCGGGGATCAGTGGCATGGCGTTCTACGACGCCGATCGGTTCAAGGCCTGGCAGCACAACGTGTTTATCGGCGCATTGGCCAGCCAGGAGCTGATTCGGTTGCAGTTCGAGGGTGACAAGGTTGTCCATGAGGAGCGTTTGCTGGGTGATTTGAAAGCGCGCATTCGTGACGTGCGGCAAGGGCCGGATGGTTTTCTGTATGTGCTGACGGATGAAGATGATGGCGTGCTGTACCGCGTCGGGCTGGATCAGGACTAGGCAGATATAGCTGACGAATGTGGGAGGGGGCTTGCCCCCGATGGCGGCCTCTGGGCCGACCAGGATGTTGGATCAGATCGAGTACATATCCGTTTCTGCGGTAATGGCCACTTAGGGTTCCGCCCTGACGGCGGGTCACTTTGGAAAAGCCCCAAAGTAACCAAAGGGCTCTTGCCCCACCACTCGGCACCTCGCCTGG
>NZ_CVTX01000138.1:0-18726 GCF_900005715.1 Pseudomonas sp. 34 E 7 | reverse complement strand
CCGGGTTGCCCACGGATTCAAGCCTGCGTTCGGCCAGCGTGGTTTAACGGGGCGCCTGAGATCAAAAGCAGATCAAGATCAAGAGCGACTCGCTGCGCATCGTGGTTACGGTTGGGCGCTAGAGAGTTGTGTAGATGCCTATGCTCATCGGCGGCAAGCCCCCTCCCACAGGTTACAGGCCCAATTCCGACAACCCCGGATGATCATCCGGACGCCGCCCCAACGGCCAGTGGAACTTGCGTTCGCTTGCCTTGATCGGCAGGTCGTTGATGCACGCAAAGCGGTTGGCCATCAGGCCGTTCTCATCGAATTCCCAATTCTCGTTACCGTATGAACGAAACCAGTTGCCGGAGTCATCGTGCCATTCGTAGGCATAGCGCACGGCAATGCGATTGTCGGTAAACGCCCATAACTCCTTGATCAATCGATAGTCCAGTTCCCTGGCCCATTTGCGCGTGAGAAAACCCTCGGCTTGTTCGCGGTTGTGGACAAACTCGGCGCGGTTGCGCCATTGGGTGT
Source organism: Pseudomonas sp. 34 E 7 (assembly GCF_900005715.1). Lineage (NCBI taxonomy): Bacteria > Pseudomonadati > Pseudomonadota > Gammaproteobacteria > Pseudomonadales > Pseudomonadaceae > Pseudomonas > Pseudomonas sp. 34 E 7. The sequence continues at coordinate 18,207 of NZ_CVTX01000138.1, read as the reverse complement.
CCAGCGTATACGCCAGTGAAACCCGATGCGGGTCGCGGGAGTTCCAGCCGTCTTCGGCCAGGCGCACTTTTTCGATGGCCGATTCGCGGGTAAAGGGCGGCAGTGGCGGGCGTACTTCTGCGTCAGTGGACATAGAGCAACTCCTGAAAACAATACAGTGGATCGAAAGTTGCCAGGCGTGCGGTTCAAAGTGCCAATAATGTTCGTGCCATATCCTGCGCATTATCGGCAGCCGTTGAATCACCCATCACCAGGGCAACGGTAATGGCGCCATCAATCAGGATCAGCAGTTGTGCGGCCTGCCGCTCCGGGTCGGGGGTGCCATGTGCGTGACATAACTCGAATGCGTACTCGAACAGTTTGCGTTTGTGGGCCTTGGCCAACAGGCGTACCGGGTCTTGCGCGTTGCCGGTTTCGCCACTGGTATTGATAAAGGCGCAGCCACGGAAATCCGCCGAGCCGAACCAGCTTTTCAATGCGCTGAACAGCGCCAGCAGGCGCTCGCCACTGTCGTTGCTGCGCTCCACGTGCGTGCGCAGCCAGTGCATCCAGCGTTCGTCGCGGCGCTGCAAGGCGGCAATCACCAGTTCATCCTTGTTGGCGAAATAGCGGTAGATGCTTTTTCTCGAGACGCCGGCCGTTTTCACCAGCAAGTCCATGCCGGTGGCCGCGATGCCATGGCGATAAATCAGCTTCTCGGTAACGTCGAGAATGATGTCGCGTGTTTCATTAGAGGTCATGTCGTTCATGACTTAAACAGTAGAACGATCGTTCTTCTTGGTCAAGGAGCTTTTTCGGTTAGCGCTGACGAGACCTGAGCATCCTCATGGTGTAAGCTTTGGGCCTCTTCGGATTCGACCCTTTGCGAGCCTTATGCCGTCGTTCTTCAAACGCTCCCTGTTGCCCAAACTGCGCGGTTTCCCAGTGTCCACCGAGGCCATCGAGGTGCTGTCCGGCGCCGATGCCTATCGGCGTTGTCTGCTGGAGAAAATCCCGCAGGCCACCCGGCGCATCTACATCGTTGCGTTGTACTTGCAGCAGGATGAAGCGGGGCAGGAGATCTACGACGCACTGCACGCCGCCAAGGCCGCACGGCCGGAGCTGGACATCGTGGTGATGGTCGACTGGCTGCGCGCCCAGCGTGGGCTGATTGGCGCCGGCAAGCAGCCGGGCAACAGCGCCTGGTACCAGGCCATGACCCAGAGCCATACCACTGAAGTGCCGGTGTACGGCGTGCCGGTGCAAACCCGCGAATTGTTCGGCGTATTGCACCTCAAGGGCTTTGTGATCGACGACACGGTGTTGTACAGCGGCGCCAGCCTGAACAATGTGTACCTGCACAAGTTCGACAAGTACCGCTTCGACCGTTATCACCTGATCCACAGCCAGCCGCTGGCCGATTCCATGCAGCACCTGGTGGAGCATGGCCTGGTGGCGTCCAAGGCGGTGCATCGCCTCGACCTGCCCAACCCGCCCACCACCCGCAGCCTGCGCAACGACATCGGTGACCTGCGCAGCCGCCTCAAGCATGCGACGTACGACACCAGTGCCGGGCAGTTGCCCAACGGGCACTTGCAGGTCAGCCCGCTGCTCGGTGTGGGCAAGAACAACCCGCTCAGCCGGGTGATCCTGGAACTGATCGCCAGCGCCCAGCAGCAACTGACGATCTGCACGCCGTATTTCAACCTGCCGCTGCCGGTGACTCGGGAGATCAACCGGGCACTGGCGCGCGGCGTGAAGATCGACATCATCGTCGGCGACAAGACCGCCAACGACTTCTACATTCCGCCCAGCGAACCTTTCAAGGTGATCGCAGCCTTGCCTTATCTGTATGAGATCAGCCTGCGTCGCTTTGCCAAGCGCCACCAGCCGATGATCGACAGCGGCCAGTTGAACCTGCACCTGTGGCGTGACGGTGACCACAGCTACCACCTCAAGGGCATGTGGGTCGACGAGCGTTACACCTTGCTGACCGGCAACAACCTCAACCCCAGGGCTTTCCGACTCGACCTGGAAAACGCCTTGCTGATCGACGATCCCAAGGGCGAATGGTTGGCGCCGCGAGCGCAGGAGCTGGCGCATATTTTCCAGCACGCCACGCGCATTGCCGGTTACCAGCAATTGCAGACGCTGGTGGATTATCCGGCGGCGGTGGGCAAGTTCCTGCGGCGGGTGAGCAGGGTGCGTATCGAGCGGTTGCTGTACCGGATTCTGTAAACTCACCCGGCCCATAAAAAAACACCCAGGCTCCCCACGGGGCCTGGGTGTTTTTTTGCGCGGGCGGCCTGGCTCAGGCCCGATTAGTTCAGGCCCAACTTGCCGCGCAGCATCGACAGGTCTTCGGCCAGGGTGTTGACCGGGCCCACCAGGGCCTTGCGGTCGTTATCCTTGACCTTATCGTAGGTCTGAAACCCGCCATCCGGGGTCTTGTACTTGGCGAGGATCTTGTCCACGGTGGCAAAGTTCTTGTCGACCTTGGCCAGGAATGCCTTGTCTTGCTTTTCGATCTGGCCACGGAACAGGTCAACGATTTTCTTCGCACCGTCGATATTGCCCTGGAAGTCATACAGGTCGGTGTGGCTGTAGCGGTCTTCTTCGCCGGAAATCTTGGTGGCGGCCACTTCTTCAAGCAGCGCTGCGGCACCGCCGACGACTTTTTCCGGAGGGAAAGTCAGGCCGTCCACGCGGGTCTTGAGGTCCAGCACGTCGCTGTTGAGCTTGTCGGTGAGGGCGTCGAGGCCCTGGGTGGTGTTCTCGGAAAACAGGCTGTATTCGATGCGGTGAAAGCCGGTGAAGTCTTCAGCCTTCACGCCTTTTTCGTGGTCGTCGACCCGTGAGTCGATGGAGGCGTCGAGGTCGCTGAACAGCTCGGCAATCGGTTCGATGGACTCATAGTGCACCCGCGTCGGCGCGTAGAGTTTTTTCGCGGTGGCCAGGTCGCCTTTTTTCACGGCGGCGGTGAAGGCCTGGGTCTGGGTGACCAGTTCACCGATCTCTTCGGTGACGTAGATCTTGTAGTCGGACACCGGCCCTACCAGGTCCAGTGGTGCCGTGGCAGCGAACGCGGCCAGTGGCGAAAGGGTGATCAGCAACGACAACGCGAGGGTCGACTTTTTCATGGGACGGTATCCGCTCTGAGTTTGTTTTAGGTGTTGGCAGCAGTTTGAAGGGGCATTGCCGCGAGCAGCGAGCGCCCGATGAAGTCCTCAGCGCCCGTGACGCCCGGCAAGGTAAAGAAATAGCCGCCGCCGACCGGCTTGAGGTATTCCTCCAGGGGCTCGCCGTTGAGTCGGGTTTGCACGCTGATAAAGCCTTGCTCCAGGTCAGCCTGGTAGCAGATGAACAACAGCCCCATGTCCAGCTGACCGTTTTTATTCACACCGTTGGAGTAGTTGAACGGCCGGCGCAGGATCAGGTTGGCCTGGGTCTGGGGCGTGCGCGGGTTGGCCAGGCGGATGTGCGCATCGAGCTTGGTCAACTTGCCTTCCGGGTCCTTGCTGTAATCGGGCACCTGGGACTCTTTGTCGCCTCCCATCGGCGCGCCGGTGGGTTTGACGCGGCCAATGATGCTTTCCTGTTCCTGCAGAGGGGTACGGTCCCAGCGCTCGACGAAGTTGCGGATGATGCGCACCGCCTGGTAGCTGCCATGGGCGGCCCAGGCCGGTTCGTCGCTGCCGGGCTGGACCCAGACGATGCGGTCCATGGCCTTGGCGTCGTTTGAGTCGGGGTTGGCCGAGCCGTCACGAAAGCCCAGGAAGTTGCGCGCACTTTGCGCAGGCTCGCCGGGTTTGGCCGGCGCCTGGGGCGGTACGCTGCCTTCCTGTTTCCAGCGCACCAGCAACAGGTCCGGCAGGTTCTTCACGATGTCGCGCAGGGCGTGGATATTGGTGTCCGGTGTATTGGAGCTGAACTGCAGGCTGAGGTCGCCGTGACACTGTGCCGGCTCCAGCGCATCGTTGGGAAAGCCGACCATGCGAATCAGGCGCTTGGGTTTGGCTGCAGCGAGGCCGAAGCGCTCATCGAACAACGACTCGCCGACGGACACCGTGATGGTCAGGTTATCCGGGGTGACCACCGGGCCGAGGATGCCGGAGTCGGTGGGCGGCAGTTTCGGGTCGACCTGCGGCACGGTGCCGCCGCTCATCAGGAACGCGATGCGCTCGTTCAAGGTGCGAAATAGACGCTCCAGGTCTTCGCGGTCGCCGGCCAGCACGTCGAAGGCCACCACCATGCCGCAGGCCGGGCGCGGGGTGACGATCCCGCTCTGGTGCCGGCCGAAGAACGCGTGGTGGTCCTGGGTCTTGTCGCTGCGCGGCGCGGTAGTAACTTGTTCGGCGGCCGCAGCCATGGCCGGGCAGGTCAGGGTGCTGCCGGCAATGGCTGCGCCGGTGGCCGCCATGCCGAGCAGGACACGGCGACGCTGAAGGTTGAATTGTTGGGGATCACTCATGTGTGCGTTCGTCTCACTGCAGGCCGGAAAGGCCGAGGGCGGGGTCGATTCCATCGAGTGCGGCGGCCAGTGCCTTGGCCTTGTCGGCGATCTGCTTGCGCTGATCGGCCGTGACGCTGTCGTACGTGCTGTAGCGGCTGCCGACTTTGAAACCGGCCAGTTCGGCATCCAATTGCGCCAGTGCGCTGTCGATGGTCGGCAGCAGGTCGGCCGCCGACTGGGTCAACAGTGGGCGCATCAGGTCGACCACTTTGTGCGCCACCTGCAGGTTGGCCGCGAAACCGTTGAGGTCGATATGGCTGTAGCGTTCTTCTTCACCGCTGGCGGCACGGACATCGGCGAGGCTGTTGAGGTTGCGCACCACAATGCCCACCAGTTGCTCCGGCGGCAGCGATTGCGCGAGCAACTGTTGCTTGAGCGTGGTGACGTCGTCGACCAAACGCTGCGCAACGGGCGCCAGGCCATCAAGGCTGCGCTGCTGGAACAGGCTGTATTCCAGGCGGTGGAAGCCGCTGAAGGCCGGGTCCTGCTCGCGTTTTTCGAAGTAGTCGGCGCGGGCGTTGATTGCGTTGTCCAACTCGGCCAAACGTTGCGAGGCCGGCGCCAGGCGTTGGTAGGCCTCGCGGGCCGGTACGTACAAGGCCTGGGCCTGGGCGAGGTCGCCCGCAGCAATCGCCTGCTGCAACGCCGTCACAGCCTTGACCAGTGCACTGCCTTGGCCGCTCAGGTACACGCGGAACTCCGACAGCGGCCCGATAAACGCCACCATCGACGGCTTGGCCTTGGCCTGGGCGTCGGATTCAGCCGTGGGCGTCACATGCAAGGTGCCGCGCGGGTTACTCAGCAGGCCGCAGGTAATGGCGTAGTCGCCGGGCAGCAGGTTGGCGTTGATCACCTGGCTCAAGCCTGGGGCAATATTCTCCCGCTCTTCGACGACCAGCACGCCGTCGAGGATTTCCCATTCCACTGCGCGATCGGAGCGGTTGATGATGCGAAAGCTCGCGCGCCCGGCCGGCACCGTCAGAGCGTTGGGCTCGCAGGCGTGGCCGTGGATGGTCACCGCGATTTCATTGTGGTTGGCCTGGCGCTTGCCGGCGGCCAGCTGCGAGGCGTAATAGAACAGGCCGCCGGCGGCGATCATCACGACCACCGAGCCGGCCAGGGCCCAGCGCAGCGCGCGGGACGGCGGGGCCGGTTGAGGAGTTGGGCTGGACAAGGGACGGTCCTTACTGGCTGGAGACGGAAGAAGTGGGCGTGACAGGCTTGGCGGACGGCGCGGGCAGGAAGAACATCACCAGCGCCACCACCAGGTAGATCAGATAAGCGCCGAGCGTGCTGACGGTCGGTGCTTCCTGATAGCCGAACATACCGGCGAGCACTGAGCCGAGCGGGCTGTCCATTGGCAGCGCGGCGCTGAAATCGAACAGCACGGTTTGCAGGTGATTCCACACGCCCGCTTCATGCAGGGCCTGCACCGAGTTGGCGAGGATGCCGGCCGCCACCACGAGAATGAACAGCCCGGTCCAGCGGAAAAACGCGCCGAGGTTCAGGCGCATGCTGCCGGAATAGATCAAAAAGCCTACGACAATCGCGAGGATCAGGCCGAGCAGGGCGCCCATCGGCGCGCCGGGGCCTTCGCTCTGCTGGAACACGGCGAGCAGAAAGAACACCGTTTCCAGGCCTTCGCGGGCCACCGCGAAAAACACCATGGCGATCAGTGCAAACACTTGATGCCGGGAGCCGGCCAAGGCATGGTCAAGGGACTCATGCAGCGAATGCTTGATGGAGCGCGCCACCTTGCGCATCCAGAACACCATGGAACTGAGGATGCCCACCGCGACCAGTCCGACGATGCCTTCGAACAATTCCTGCTGTTTCTGCGGGAATTCGGCGCTGACCAGTTCCAGCCCACCGCCCACCAGCAACGACAGGGCAGCGGCGAGAAATACACCGATCCACACGGCGGGCATCCACTGGCCGCGCCCGGTCTGTTGCAGGTAACTGGCGATGATGCCAACGATCAACGCCGCCTCAATGCCTTCGCGCAGCATGATTAAAAAAGGAACGAGCATCGGGTACCACGGCGTAACTAGATAGGAAGCTAAGTTGTAACATAATGATACTCATTGCTAAACAAGAAATATTGACCTTTGCTGAACCTCGGCTGAACGGTGGTGGCGAAGCGCAACCGCCCTTATGATGCAGGCCACCTGATTTGCAGTCGGATAACTCAACATCCCATGTCGGAAAAAGACACCATCTCCATCCACCTTGTGCGCGAAGCCTTGCTGCAAAGCTGTGCGCCTGGTGCGGCCACTGTCGAGGCATTGAGCAAAGTCGGGATTGATCCTGCGTTGCTTGAGCAGCCCGATGCCCGTGTCCCGGCCACGGCCTATGCACGCCTGTGGCGTTTGCTGGCACGGCGCAGGGATGACGAGTTTTTTGGCATGGACCCGCGCAAGCTCAAAAGCGGCAGCCTGGCGTTTCTGTGTCGCGCCGCCATGGCACAACCGAGCCTGATGGCCGGCCTGGAAACCGGGTTGGGTTTTCTGTCGCTGATGCTCGAGCGCATGCCTGCCCAGTTGGTGCGTCAACAGAGCCTGGCGGAGATCGTTCTGCTTGAACCCGAGCCTGAGCCCAAGCGCGCGTTCACCTATTTCACCTATTGGATGATCGTGCACGGCGTTGCCTGCTGGCTGGCCGGGCGGCGCATTCCGATCCTGGCCATCGAACTGCGCTGCGGCCGTCCGGATTTTTGTGATGATTACCAGGTGATGTTTTCCGACAACCTGCGTTTTGATCGCCCACGCACCCGCATGATCTTTTCCGCCGACTGCCTGGACCTGCCGATCAAGCGCAGCCCGCAGGAGCTCCAACGTTTTCTCGCCCATGCACCGGCTAACATCCTGGTCAAATACCGCGATCCCGAAAGCCTCGCCACGCGCATCAAGCATGACCTTCGGCAGATGCCTCCCGATACCTGGCCGGAAACGGAGGGCCTGGCAGCCACCTTGTGCATCTCCGCCTCCACCTTGCGCCGCCGCCTGGCGGAAGAAGGGCAGACTTATCAGGGCCTCAAGGACAGCGTGCGCAAGGAGCTGGCAGTTGTATGGCTGGCGGAGCCGCAGATCAGCTTTGCCGAGATTGCCGAGCGACTTGGGTTTGCCGATGCCAGTTCTTTCTATAAGGCATTCCGTAAATGGTCGGGCTCGAATCCGGGGCATTATCGGAGTTTGATTCTGAATGAGATAACGCCTGGAATGTAGCGCCGGTGCGGGACTAGGAAGCAACTTACAGTTTCTTTCACTTGGGTATGACAGAGCCTTCCTTATTGTTTTTAGGAAGCGGCTGGCATATCCGGAATAAAAAATCGTGCACAGTTTTAACCGTGATCCTACTCGGTAGATGGATGAAGTCGGACGATTCAGGCCGTACGGGTCGCGTTGTTAACTGTGAGGGTTTTGCTGGATACCCATTAAAGCGTGGTGTGATGACCTTCATATGTTACGTCTCCAATCAATAACTTGATGGTGAACTTATGAATCGTTTCGTTGCGTTACCCTTTGCCGCGTTGATGCTGGCCTCGGTTCAGGCGTCGGCACTGTGCTTGAATATCTCGGAGAGTTTTAGCGGAACAATAGAGCCTGGAGAGCATGGAGTCGCTAATGGACCCTTCCAGATAACGGGAGCTAATGGCTGTTCCAATGCAAATATAGATGCGATGGTCTCTGCCGGCGGTGCCGGAAGGGTGCCTCAAATCTACATTGATCAACAAATAGGGAATTCATGGAAAGTAGTAGCGGGTAATCCCTTATCAGCAAGTGCATCTTGGCTGGGAGCCCTTGGTACTTATCGAGTTAGGCTTCATAATCCTGATGAGGTGCCAAAGTCCTACGCTGGCACTGTCAGATACGGCCGCTGATCCCTGGCAAATCGTAGTGTGCCAGGATCTCTGGCACACTACGGCGGGTGTCTGCTGACTCCAATTCAGGCACGCTCCTCGACCGAGAGATCACCCTTTGAAGAGTTCACGAAATACGCCAGCGCATTAAGTGCGCGGTTAGCGTCCACCATGCCTTGTATATACTCAGGGATGCCCTGCGAGCGACCAACATCAGGGTTGCTCTTAACAAAATTCAGGTAGTCATCCAGCTTCTCATCAAACAAGGCGATCGCATTGAACTTTACATGGGTATTTGTTTGACGCCCGTCGACGTCAAATGCACCGTCTCCCAATGTGAACATACCAAAAGCGTTTTCATCGATTATCTTGCTATCGAACAACCGCCGCCCCACCTGCTTAAGCTCATCGGTGCTGATAGACGTCATATCATACTTCTTCAAAAACGCTTTCAAATCCGCCAGTTCGTCTTGCTGCCACATTCGCAGTTCGTCAACGGCGTTTGACTCCTCCGTAATGGTGAACGCATTCGTGACCTTTTCCGGGTTCTTGATGACGACCGCATCCGTCTGTTTGGAAAGTACATTAGGTATTGTCACTCTCATGTCCATGTTCGTCTCCTTATAGGATGAAGGGTACGTCCCGTTATCGACCTCTTTTGAATGATATTTAAGTCATTTGGAAATTTGGGAAGTGTCTGACGGATAAGGATTACCAACAGGCGGAAACCGTTTGACTCACTGATAACCGGGCAAAAAAAAGCCCCGCGACCGAATGGATCGCAGGGCTAAAAATTGGCTGGATGCGACCAACCAAAGGAGCTCTTTACATCACTTGTTGCCGGCGACCACCGTGTCCGGCTGCCAGCCGCCACCCAACGCCTTGTAGATCGCCACTATGCCGCGATACAGGTCCACTTCGGCCTGGGCCTGGGCGTCTTCGGCGGCCAGGCGTTCGCGTTGGGCGTCGAGCAACACCAAGAAGTCCACGGTGCCTTCGCGGTAGCGGATCGCGGCGAGGTCGGCGGCGGCGCGGCTGGATTCGCTTTGGCGGATCAGCGAGACCAGGCGTTGCTGGCGCTTGCCGTAGTCGCTGAAAGCGTTTTCGGATTCTTCCAGGGCCAGCAGCACTTGCTGCTCATAGGTTGCCAGGGCGCCTTCGGCTTCGGCATTCGCACCGCGCAAGCGGGCGCGCACGCTGCCCAGGTCGAATGCGGCCCAGGTGATGCTCGGGCCCAGGGACCAGGCATTCGCGGCGGCCGAACCGATCTGCGAGCCGCGCCCGGCGGTGAAGCCGAGGAAGCCGCTGAGGCTGACCCGTGGAAACAGGTCGGCCTTGGCTACGCCGATCCGCGCGGTGGCGGCGGCCAGTTTGCGTTCGGCGCTGAGGATGTCCGGGCGTCGTTGCAGCAGTTGCCCCGGATCGCCGATCGGTAATGCCTTGGCAATCGCCGGCAGGTCTTTGGGGCTCAGGTCCACGCTCAGTTTGTCCGGGCGCTGGCCGAGGAGGGTGGCGATGCGGTTACGCTCGCGCACTTGCTCGGCCTGCAGTTGCGGCACGCTGGCTTCCACCGCTGCCAGGCGCGCATCGGCACGTTCCACGTCAAGCTGATCACCCACACCGGCATCGCGCAGGCTCACGGTGATGGAGCGCGAGTCCTGCTGGTTCTTCAGGTTGTCCAGGGCGATGCGTTCTCGCAGTTGCGCACCGCGCAGTTGGCCGTAGGCGTCCACCAGTTCGGCAATCATGCTGACTTGCAGTTGGTACAGGTCGGCTTCGGCCACTTGTTGGTCGGCGTCGCTGGCTTCCAGGTTGCGGCGGATGCGCCCGAACAGGTCGACTTCCCAGGCCATGTCCAGGCCCAGGTCATAGCGCTCGCTGTTGACACGTTTGGTGGTCTGGCCCGGAATCTGGCCTTTGCCCACTTCACTGCTGGCGCGGGAGGTGACCACCGGCATGATGTCGTTGGCCGCGTCATCGCGAATCGCACGTGCCGCCCGCAGGCGGGCAAACGCTACGCGTAAATCACGGTTGCCGCTCAACGACTGGGTCACCAGTTGGTTAAGCGTCGGGTCTTCGAACTGCTGCCACCAGATGCCTTCGTATTTGGCGTGGTCGTAGCTTTTGCTGTCGGCGGCGGCCGTGATATTGGCCGCCTCCAGTTGTTGGGTCTTGTAGTCCGGGCCTACGGCACAGGCGGCGAGCGCCAGTACCAGCAGGCTCGGCAGGAATATTTTCACACTCATTGCTGTGTCTCCAGCTTCAAGGCCTTGGCCGCTTTGCGCGCTTCCTGGCGCTCCACATAACGCCGGATCAGTACGTAGAACACGGGCGTCAGCAACAGACCGAAGAAGGTCACCCCGATCATCCCGGAGAACACCGCCACACCCATGGCATGGCGCATCTCGGCACCAGCACCGCTGGACAGCACCAGCGGCACCACCCCCATGATGAAGGCGAAGGAAGTCATCAGGATCGGCCGCAGACGCAGGCGGCAGGCTTCCAGTACCGCAGCCAGCGGGTCGAGGCCTTCCTGCTGTTTATCCTTGGCAAACTCGACGATCAGGATCGCGTTCTTGCAGGCCAGGCCCACCAGTACGATCAGGCCGATCTGGGTGAAGATGTTGTTGTCGCTGCCCGAGAGAATCACCCCGGTGATGGCCGACAGCAGCGTCATCGGTACGATCAGGATCACCGCCAGCGGCAGGCTCCAGCTTTCGTATTGGGCGGCCAGTACCAGGAACGCCAGCAGTACGCAGAGCGGGAACACGAACAGCGCGGTATTGCCCGAGAGGATTTGCTGATAGGTCAGGTCGGTCCACTCATAGGTCATGCCGTTGGGCAGTTCATCTTTCAACAGCTTTTCAATGGCTATCTGGGCCTGGCCGGAGCTGTAGCCCGGTGCGGCGTTGCCGTTGATTTCAGCGGTGATAAAGCCGTTGTAGTGCATCACGCGGTTGGGGCCCGAGGTGTCGCTGACTTTGATAAAGGTCGCCAGCGGGATCATCTCGCCCTTGTTGTTACGCACTTTCAACTGGCCGATCTGGTCGGCGTCCTGGCGGAACTGCTGCTCGGCCTGCACGTTGACTTGATAGGTGCGTCCGAAGCGGTTGAAGTCGTTGGCATACAACGAGCCCAGGTAGACCTGCAGCGTGTCGAAGATGTCGCTGATCGCCACGCCATGGGTCTTGGCCTTTTCACGGTCGATGGCCGCGTCGACTTGCGGCACGTTCACCGTGTAGCTGGTGAACAGGCCGAACAGCTCGGGCACGTTGTGGCTCTTGGCGATGACGTTCTGCACTTCTTTGTACAGCTCGTCATAGCCGAGGTTGCCACGGTCTTCGATCTGCAGGCGGAACCCGCCGATGGTGCCCAGGCCTTGTACCGGCGGCGGCGGGAAGATCGCCATGTAGGCTTCTTCGATATTGGCGTATTGACCGTTCAGTGCACCGGCAATCGCACCGGCGGACATGCTCGCGTCCTTACGCTCGTCGAAGGGTTTCAAGGTCACGAACACGATGCCGCTGTTGGGGCTGTTGGTGAAACCGTTGATCGACAGGCCGGGGAAGGCAATCGCAGCTTCCACGCCAGGTTGTTTCAGGGCGATCTCCGACATGCGCTTCATCACGCTTTCGGTGCGATCAAGGCTTGCAGCGTCGGGCAGTTGGGCGAAGGCCACCAGGTATTGCTTGTCCTGGGCCGGGACGAAACCGGTCGGGGTGTGGGCAAAACCGAAGAATGTCAGCACCATCAGGCCGGCGTACACGAACAGGGCAATGCCGCTGCCGCGAATCACTCGGCGGACGGTCCCCACGTAGCCATGGCTGGCCTTTTCGAAGAAGCGGTTGAACGGACGGAACAACCAGCCGCCGAAAATCTTGTCGAGGAACCTGGAGAAACGATCCTTCGGCGCATCGTGGGCCCGCAGCAACACGGCGGCCAGGGCAGGCGACAGCGTCAGCGAGTTGAACGCCGAGATCACTGTCGAGATGGCAATGGTCAAGGCGAACTGTTTGTAGAACTGTCCGGTCAAGCCGCTGATAAAGGCGGCCGGGATGAACACCGCGCACAGCACCAGCGCCGTGGCGATGATCGGGCCGGTCACTTCGCTCATGGCCTTTTCAGTGGCCGGGAACGGCTCCAGGCCCAGCTCGATATTACGCTCGACGTTCTCCACCACCACGATGGCATCGTCCACCACGATCCCGATGGCCAGTACCAGGCCGAACAGGGACAGCGCGTTGAGCGAGAAGCCGAACAGGTGCATCACCGCAAACGTACCGATCAGGGAGACCGGGACCGCCACCAGCGGAATGATCGAGGCGCGCCAGGTCTGCAGGAACAGGATCACCACCAGCACGACCAGGATCAGTGCTTCGAACAGGGTATGCACCACCGCTTCGATGGAGCCGCGCACAAAGATCGTCGGGTCATAGGCGATGCGGTAGTCCATCCCCGCCGGAAAGCTCTTTTTCAGCTCGGCCATTTTCGCGCGTACATCGTTGGAGATGTCGATGGCGTTGGAACCGGGTCGCTGGAAAATCGGAATCGCCACGGCCGGCTGGTTATCGATCAACGAGCGCAGCGCGTATTGGCTGGAGCCCAGCTCGACCCGAGCGATGTCCTTGAGCCGCGTGATTTCACCGTTGGCGCCGGCGCGAATCACAATGTTCTCGAACTCTTCCTCGGTGACCAGGCGGCCTTGGGTATTGACCGACAACTGGAAGCTGGTGGCACTCGGCGCAGGCTGCGCGCCCAGGGCACCGGCGGCCACTTGACGGTTCTGCTCGCGAATCGCCGTGACCACATCGGTCGCGGTCAGGTTGCGCGAAGCGGTCTTGTTCGGGTCCAGCCACACGCGCAGGGAATAGTCGCCCATGCCGAACAACTGCACGTCGCCGACGCCGCCCAGGCGGGCCAGCTCATCCTTGATATTGAGGATCGCGTAGTTGGACAGGTACAGCATGTCGTAACGCTGATCCGGGGAGGTCAAGTGCACCACCATGGTCAGGTCGGGAGAGGCCTTGTCCACGGTGATACCGATGCGTGTCACTTCCTCGGGCAGTTTTGGCTGAGTGCGCGTCACCCGGTTTTGCACCTGCACCTGCGCGTTGTCCAGGTCAGTGCCCAGGGCGAAGGTGATGGTCAGGGTCAGCTTGCCGTCGGCGGTCGACTGCGAGGACATGTACAGCATGTTCTCGACGCCGGTAATGGCTTGCTCCAGCGGCGCCGCCACGGTTTCGCCGATGACTTTGGGGTTTGCACCCGGGAAGTTGGCGCGTACTACCACGGTCGGCGGCACCACTTCCGGGTATTCACTGATCGGCAGCTGAAACAGCGAGATGGCGCCGGCGATCAGGATCAACAGCGACAGCACCGCTGCGAAGATCGGCCGCGATATGAAGAACTTGGAAAAATTCATCTTGAGTCGTATCCCTTAACCGCGTGGAGTCGCGCTGCTGGCAAGCTTGGGCGCGGTTTTTTCCGGCGCCACTTGCTCCAGGTTGCTGGCTTCGAGCGCTTGTCGTTGTTGGGCCAGGGCGGCGAGGGTTTCCTGGCTGGCCATCGGAATGGTTTCCGGCGCCACCGGCGAGCCCGGACGCACGCGCTGCAGGCCCTTTACGATAATGGTGTCGTCCTTGTTCAAGCCGCTGCGCACGATGCGCAAGCCTTCGATCTTCGGGCCCAGTTCCACGGCGCGATAGGCCGGCTTGTCGCCTTCCATCACCAGTACGAACTTCTTGCCCAGGTCGGTGCCCACGGCTTCGTCGTTGATCAGCACGGCGGAGTAGGTGCCGCTGCCCACCAGCTTCAGGCGTGCATACAGGCCAGGGGTGTATTCGCCCTTGCTGTTGTCGAACACCGCACGTCCGCGGATGGTGCCGGTGGCCGGGTTGACCTGGTTGTCGACGAAATTCATCTGGCCCAGGTGCGGGTTGCCGGTTTCATTCGACAGGCCCAGGTACACCGGCGTGGTCGCGCCGCGACGGCCTTGGCGGGCCAGCTCGGTGTACTTGAGGAACACACGCTCATCGGCATCGAAATAGGCGTAGACCTTGTCGGTGGAGACCACACTGGTCAGCGCGGTGGTGTCGGCGGTGACCAGGTTGCCGGCGGTGATTTCGGCACGGCTGACGCGGCCGCTGATGGGCGAGGTGACGCGGGTAAAGCTCAGGTTCAACTTGGCCAGGTCCAACTGCGCCTGGATCCCGGCCATGGCGGCGCGGGCTTCCTGGGCGGCGGTGGCGCGCGAGTCGGCCAGCTCGGCGGAGATCGCATTGCTCTGACGCAGGCGTTCGCCGCGTTGTGCTTCGTTTTCACTGCGGGTGGCGGCGGCTTTGGTCTGCGCGAGCTGAGCTTCAAGGCGGCGCACTTCGGCCTGGAACGGGCGCGGGTCGATCTGGAACAGCAGGTCGCCTTTCTTGACCAAAGCGCCTTCGGTGAAAGCGACTTGGTCAATCTGGCCAGAAACCCGCGGGCGAATCTGTACGGTTTCCGGGGCTTCCAGGCGCCCGGTGAATTCATCCCACTCGTTGACCGGCTGTTCCAGCACCTTGGCCACGCTGACCTTGGCGGCAGGCATGGCGGCCGCTTGGTCCGGGGTCTTGCCGCACGCGCTCATCACCACCACGGCCAATATCGCCAGGGGCAAGCGCAAATGTTTGAGTGACTGTTCCATGAGGTGCATCCGCCAATGTATTTGAGATGGGCGGATCATGCGCGGGGAGGCGGTATGTCACGAATCGAATGAAGCAAAGGTGACTATCATTCGGAATGATATAAGCGCCGAAGACAGCCCCCTAGTGTGCAGGTTTTGTTAGGAAGCTATCAATGTGCGTGATGACAAAACACTGTTGTTGCTGACGTATCTAAACTCACCGGTAGTGTCCCGGCCACGCAGGCCGGGACAATCGGCTGGCTTTTACGGCTGAGGCTGAGCCGGCTCACCGCTCAAGGCATCGACCATGGGTGGGTGCTCCTGCACCGCCTGGCGCAAGTCCTCGGTGACGCGCAGTTCAGCGCCCGTCGGCGAGAACGTTGCCGCTGCCGCAAACGGCGCGGGGTTGGCCGGGACGGGGCGTTTGCCGCGTCGCCACAGGAAGAAGGTGACCATGCACAGGTTCACCAGCGCAAATACCCAGAACAGGCCGTTGGCGCCGAACGAATTCATCACCGGCGAGATCATCATCGGACTGATGGCCGAGCCCAGCGAGTTGATCAGCAACAGGCCCTGGATCATCGGCACCAACGCGTCGGCAGGCGCGCGGTCGGCGGCATGGCTGACGGCGACCGGGTACAGCGCGAACACCGCGCCGCCGAGCAGGAACAGCAACAGCGCAAGCAGCATCGACGACAAGGGCAGCAGTACGATCAGCAGGGACAACAGGGTGCAAGCCACTGCCAAAATGGTCAGCACCTGCAAGCGATCCTTGTGGTCGGACCAGCGTCCGACCGGGTATTGCAACAGCATGGCGCCGAGGATCGTCCAGGCCATCATGCTGCCGACGTCGCCAACGTTCAGGCCGGCGCGTTGCAGGTACAGCGGCAGCAAGGTGTAGATCGCCGCGATGCTGACCCCCGAGCCGAAACACCCGACCAGCCCGGTCGGCGTCACGCCCAGCAGTTGCCGTGGCTTGAGCGGTTCAACCTGATCCAGCAGGGGCGATACCCGGGGCAGGATCACAATCGGCAATACCGACAACGACGCGAGCATGCCGGCTACCATGAACGGTGCGCTCTCGCTCAGGCCGGCGATTCTGCCCAGCGCCGCCTGGCCCAGCACGCCCGCGCCATACAGCACGATCATGTACAGCGCGAGCAAGCGCCCGCGAATCTTGGCGTCGCCGGCCAGCAGCAGCCAGCTTTCGATCACCAGAAACACCCCGACCGTGGCCCAGCCGTTGACCAGGCGCAGCACGAACCAACCCCAGGTGTCATAGAACAAGCCCTGCAGCAGGATGGTCACCGCAATCAGCGAGGCAAAGCTGCCGTAGGCGCGGATATGCCCGATGCGCAGAATCAGCCGGTCATTGAAGACGGCGCCCAGCGTCAGGCCGATGAAGTAGGCCGATGACACGATCCCGATCATCGTGGCCGATGCGCCAGCTGCGTCGAGTCGAAGGGTCGTCAGGGATGAAAGAAAGCCGTTGCCCAGCGCAACAATGAACAGCCCCAGCAAGGGCGCCAGCGCCATGGCCAGCAAACGCGCAGACATAAAGACCTCTGGAAAATCGAACGGCGAAACAGGCGGTCGCCTGCAAACGAGCGCGGGATTCTACGGCTTGCGCATGATTTTCCAAGGGCTGTCTGCTGCGACGTTAGGTCGCAGGGTTGATCACATTAAGCGCAAGAAAATTTTTCCATCCATCCCCTCCCGCAAAGCTTGCGTCCGGTCGAGCAAAGACCCCGGCAGGCCTGCGTCTTGATAATCCCTGCACTCAACTCCACCGCAGCAACGAGCACCGCGTCCCGCCATGAACCTGCGCACCCTCATCCGTCGTCACTGCCTCAACTCCAGGCTCGCCACGCAGGCACTGACCCGACTGCATAAGTCGCTGTCTTTCCTGGTCACTCACCTGGCCATGCGAGGCTTCGACTCCCGATCCTCTCCGGCCACCCGTGACGTGGCCGCCCTTGATCGTCGCCTCAGTACCCTGTGCCCGGAGTTGGCCGTCACCGTGTTCAGCCACGCCCGCGACGGCATCATCCTGGTCGACCCGTTCGGCCGGGTCATCGCCGTGAACGAGGCCTTCAGCCGGCTCACCGGCTACGGGCGGGACGAAGTGCTGGGGCGAGCGTTGAATACCCATCCCATGGTGCGTCGGTTGGCGACGTTTTATGCGCCGATGAAGAACGCGCTGGACTTCCACGGGCATTGGTCCGGTGAGATCCAGAGCAGCCACAGGGATGGACGGCAGATGACTTCGCGGATCAGCGTCAGCGCGGTGCATGACCGTCACGGGAACGTCCAGCACTATGTGGCACTGTTCAGCGACATGACGCAGATGAAGCAGCGCCTGCAGTTGCTGGAACGTGATGCCCGGTATGACGCGCTCACCCAGTTGCCCAATCGGTTGCTGTTGGCCGAGCGGATGCGCCAGGCGTTGGGCAAGGCGAAGAGTGACCAGCACAAGGTGGCGATTGCGTTCATTGACCTAGATGGGTTCAAGGCGCTTAACGACAGTTACGGCCATGATTGGGGCGATCGGGTGTTGCAGATTGTCGCGGCGCGGATCAACGCGACGTTGCGTGAAGGCGATACCTTGGCGCGGCTCGGTGGCGATGAGTTTGTGGCCGGGCTGGTGGGGTTGCAGGCTGCGCAAGACAGCGAGCCTTTGCTCCAGCGAATGTTGCAGGCGGCCAACGCGCCGATTTTGATTGGCACGCAGACGGTGGAGATTGCCGCGAGTATCGGCGTGGCGTTTTATCCGGAGCATGGGGCGCAGATTGATGGGCTGATCAGCAAGGCGGATCAGGCGATGTATCTGTCGAAAAAGGCCGGGGGTAACCGTTTGGCGTTTTGTCCGATGCGGTGTGTTTCGGCTATCGGGACGTAGGTCTCTACACAGCTTTGGCGAGACGCCGAGCTTGCTCCCCCGTTGGGCCTGGCCGCCTACGACTATCTTACTGATATCCCACAAATCCAACTGTGGGAGGGGGCTTGCCCCCGATGATGGCCTCAGAGCCGACCAGGATGTTGAGTCGATCCCGGTCCAACTGTGGGAGGGGGCTTGCTCCCGATGACGGCCTCAGGGCCGACCAGGATGTTGGATTGGACCGAGTACATATCCGTTTCTGCGGTAACGGCTGCTTAGGGTTCCGCCCTGACGGCGGGTCACTTTGGAAAAGCCCCAAA
>NZ_CVTX01000122.1:0-4619 GCF_900005715.1 Pseudomonas sp. 34 E 7 | reverse complement strand
GTCAGACCCTGAGGGATCCCCGATTTTTCTTACGAAAAATCAAGAAGTTGGAGTTATTGAAGAAGCCTGCATGAGTCGGCAACTTGGTTTGCACCACACAAAAACAAGATCCCAAACCCATGCAGGCCATCCGATTTTTACACAGAGCGCTCGCTCAAGCACTGCCTTCAATCCACTCTCGTCGCCTGACAACACTGATGAGTTGTGTCAGTTCGTTACTGCAAGGCCGCCGCCTGACGCTGACAGCGCTCGGACGTTTTATGCCAGGTCAGGCATTCCCAAAACATGCAATCAAGCGGGTTGATCGGTTACTGGGCAATCAACACCTAAGAGCAGAGCGTCCGCTGTTCTACTGGGTGATCCTGCGGGCATTGCTGGGGTCGGTGAAGCACCCATTAATCTTGGTTGACTGGTCCCGAATTGATGCTCCCGGCAACGCTTTTTTGTTGAGGGCCGCGATACCTCTAGCGGGACGCTCATTCCCTATTTATGAAAGTGTTCATGAACGCGAGGGCTGCCCCAAATATCAAAACCGCCTGCTCAAAACACTGGCTGAACTACTGCCCGATGGATGTGTTCCAGTGATGGTTACTGATGCAGGTTTCCGGCGCCCATGGATGAAAGCAGTGGCCGCACAGGGCTGGTACTACGTGGCTCGTATACGAAATCGGGAGCTTTATCGTGGCGACGAAAATGAGTGGCTGCCCGTGCAAAATCTCTATGCTTTGGCCACTTCGTCACCCAAGTCGCTTGGTCGGGTCGAGATGACGCGTAGCGCTCCGCACTTGATCAATTTGTACTGTGTGCGACATTCAGCCAAGGGCCGAAAGCATCAACGAGTGACTGGCTCAATCGCCAAAAGTAAGCTCAGCCGACAGTCAGCCAGGCGTGAACGGGAGCCCTGGTTACTTGCCAGCAATTTGAGGCAAGACGAATGGAATCCAGCAAAAATAGTGGCGATCTATAAGCGCCGTATGCAGATCGAAGAAGGCTTTCGAGATGTAAAAAGTGAGCACTTGGGATTAGGCCTGAATCTGCATCGAAGCCACTGTCCAAAGCGCATTGAGGTGTTGTTGTTGATTGCTGCTTTGGCCAACTACCTTCTGTTTTTAACGGGGCTGCAGGCACGAGAACGCGGCTTGGAGCGACGCTACCAAAGCAACAGCATCAAAGAAAAGCGAGTGCTTTCATTGTGGCGACTAGGCTTGGAATACTGGCGAAGCTGCACAGATTTTGGAGGACGAGAACACTTGGAAATATTGGAGCGGACTCTGCGTGATGAGGTGCGCCATCAAGCGCAGAGCTTAGGGTGAATTTGTGGGGATTCCTCAGAGTCAGACCACCAATATATAGAGTGTGGTCTGACCCTGATCCCCCTGATTTCCTGATTAGTAATGGTCTGCACCCCATAGTCTTCTTCATACACACAAATCGCGCCCGCAGGTTCTTCGTCCTGCGGACGTTAGGCCTGGTCCAGGTTCAGCTTAAGTACGCTGGTCGCTCGCCCAACCGCTCTACCAATCTTACGAGATAACCGTCGGCATCCTGGACGATGAATTCTCGCTGTCCTACTTCTACATCTTCAGCCCGATACCAGGTGTCTTTGCATTCTCGATAGGGCACATATCCAGCCTCATCAAGTTTTCGGATGATGGGGGCGACAGCCTCAACATCAATCTGCAGGTTCATGCCTCTTCCAAACGGCCTGGTCAACGGCGCCGTCAACCATTGACCCGCGTCCGAATCAATCTGTTCAAGCATTACTTGAGCACCGTTCAAATCAAGATATGCAAATTTATCTTCCGGGCGTTGATAAACCACTTTGAACCCTAGGCAAGAAACCCAAAAAGCCAAGCTACTCTCCAGGTTGGTTACCATTAACTCCGGAACCAGTTTGTTACGTTCGAACATGAGATGACTTCCATTTCATAAGGTGTATTTTTTGCAGACGGGAGGTTTCTGCGGTTACAACTTCCATGCCACGATGGGGTCGTGGCGAGCATGATGATGCATGGTCGGGCAGGAATCGACTCCAATCGGCCATAACCAGCCCGTGGCGATCAGAAACATTTGACGACAACGCGTCGCTCTCCCACTCTGATTGCCCCCTGTTTATTCACTAGGCTTCGATATGTCATTCGCAACCGTAGTGCTGCTCGACCGCTGGCCACAACCAAGTACGTCGCCCGAACCCGTCGTGTTTGCCACCGACACGCAGCTATGTGTACGGTATTGCACCGCTGGGGAACAAATAGTTGTAATCCATTTCCCCCTGGTTAAAAAAATTCAGTTCGGCGCCCCAAACGACGAGGCTTTGGGGGGGCATCCGCTTATTAGACTTGGCCTCAAGCATTACCACATTCATCGAATAGATAATTCGCCTTGGCTAGCAGAGCTTGAGCAGAGAAACGCCATTCATCCGCGACACAATAAACAGCGGTTTCTAGAAGATGCCATCCATTATATCTTTACGTTTCAAGACTCTACCCTGGAATGCATAGTAATTGAGGGGGAGTTCTGGCATCCAAAAATACAAGTTTTTACTTCGGAACAGAAGGCCAGGGACGTCTGGCGCGAACTGATAAATAACATAGACGCTTGATCCCAAGCGTCACTTTTGCCAGACCGAGCGTTTATGTAACCTTACGAATTCACCAGCACTCTCGCTTTTAGAATACGGGATCACTTTATGCAAACTGACCAGACCAGGCTACTCGCGCTCGCACTGCTTGAGATCAGGACATTGCTTGCCGATTATCTGGGCACAGATGTAGATGCTTCCATGAGCGTCCGTGTCGCAGCGCACTTGGCTTACGCGCTCCACAATGAGGCGGAGGCTGCATACAACAACGCAGATTTTCAGATCGCCAATGCAAGCTTTAAAATCGCTGCAATCGATCAGATTCTTGGTGTCACTGACGGTGCCGAATTGTTGAGCAAATTTAACTTGGATAAAAGGCCGCGTTAGCGGAGGGCGGGTGCCGTTGCCCCATACCCTCATGGCGACAGCGGCGAGTCGTCCCTGCAACTGCCCGGGCGACATTCCGAACACTCTGTCGGGGTTATCGAGCGACCTCACATCCAGTTGATAAGCATGCGTCACGCTCCCGATGGCAGGGTCCAGAAACCCAGCGGCGATCAGTTCGCGGGCTCGCATTGGATTGGGGCAAAGAAAGCATCGCCGCGGCCTTTTCTCTCTCCCGATGTGTCGCGCGTACAGCCTGCCCTGTTATTCTGATTCAGCAATATGGTGTGTAGATAATATGCTATACGGTATTAAGTCACAGGAATGGCGGCTAATTGATAGTTAGGGAAAGCTGAGTATGCGTCGCTTAAAAGCCAATGGGTTGGTGTTTGTCAGCATTGCGATATTCTGTTCCGGCTGCACATCTTATTCGTCCCAGCCGACAATCCACGAACCCGCTGAACCCGAGACACAAGAAATCATCTCCAGCTTCAGTTACGCAATAAACTCCCCATGGAAAAACAGTCGCTTCGGCAAGGGCGCATACGCAGCGACACTCAAGGTTGTTCCCGATGCACGGGATACGGGCTCCAGCCTCGCCGCCCCAACCCTGCCGGCGTTAGAAATCAAGATCTCGGAGTTCTCATCTGGCGGCGCTTGCGGACAAGATTACCTGACGGGCTTGAGTCTGGGTTTGATCCCCAGTTGGTGTACGCGGACTAACCTTTTCAAGTTTGATTTTATATTGAATAAGGGTCAGCGCTTTTGCAGGCAGAAAACCTACACGATAAACTCTACGTCGTTTTCACATCTCACGTTGATTCCATTTGCACTATTCAATACGGACAATCAGCCATTTAAGCTCTATCAGGCGGCGCTTAAAGATTTTCTTCGAATAGGTCAATGTGCGCGTTGAGACGCATGTTAACAGGCTTTGGGGCGTTCGAAATTTATCTCAAGTGAGCGGCAGCTTTTGGCCGATTTCTGCCTGTCGTAGCGGGCAGTAATCGGCCAGAACCGGATGTTTAAAGCTGGGGCAATGAACTCGTCGAATTTCTTCCCGCTTTAAGAGTTTGCCGACGCGCTTTTACACACTCTGGGCTGGCAAGTAGAGTTAGGAAATCAACTCGTCCCTTTTTATAAAGTAGGTGCAAATGGTGGCTCCCTTCGTTCTCCAGGACTTTGATGTTGGATGGGTCGCCACCGACGCCGTCGGGCAGGTTGCGCTCTTCACTACGGGGGGGCCGGGGCCGGTTCCTGATTCCGCAATGCCCTCCGTCGAAAACTCCGAAGAATTTGTCCTTTCATTGCCGGAGGTGTCCGATGTAGATCGGGTCACTGCCAGGGCTGGCGTAAACGCTTTCGTTGAATTTGCCAAACGTGGGTTCTTCGCGTACGACTGGTCAGACGTTCATCGCGATTCACGCCAGGCCTTGAGGGGGTATGAGCTGCAATGCCGCCCACTGAATCCACTGACACTTTTCGATTTGCCTGCCCCTTTACGGGCATTAGCTGAGGCTACTCGGCTATCTGATGTAACCTTCGGAGCACCCATCATAGTGATAGGTGATCAGGTTTCTTAGCCTTCATTCGGCGATTCGGAGCCGCTTTTTTGGGCCGGAAGCTTTCAGTTGCGTACCGCAGCTCCCGGCCA
>NZ_CVTX01000126.1:0-3031 GCF_900005715.1 Pseudomonas sp. 34 E 7 | reverse complement strand
TCTTTTCCAGCAGGTTGCCGTTGAGGTCGTAGGCGTAGGCGGTGCGTTGGCCGTCGAAGCCGGTTTCCTGTCGGATCAGGCCGTTGGGGTGGTAGTCCAGTTGATAGGTTTCGCCAACTTCGTTTTCGATTTCAGTTAGCAAAAGGCGGGCGTTGTCGTAGCGATACTTGACCTGAGTGCCGTCGGCGTTGATGCGGCGGCTGATCAGGTGCAGGCCGTCGGCGTATTCGTAGCGGGTGACGTGGCCGAGTTCATCGCGTTCGGCGATGATTTTTCCGTAAGGGTTGTAGCTGAACTCCCGATAAGTACCGTCGGATTGGGTCAGTTTCAGCAGGCGCCCTACCGCGTCCCATTGATACTGAGTCAGCGCGCCAAGCTCATCCTCACGCGACAATTGCCGGCCCAGATCGTCATAGCGATAACGCATGATGCTTCCATTGGGCAACTGTTCTTCAACAAGCTGCCCACGCTCATTCCACACCAGCCGATGACAACTGTTGTCGGGATACCAGACCCCGGTCAGTTGCCCTTGCTTGTCGTAGCTGTAGTCCGTCGCGTCGCTGTCCGGATCAATCCTGCGGATGACATCGCCTTGCTCATTACGCTCGTATTTCCAAACCGCCTCACCACGCCGCACGACCCGTACGAAACCATTGTCATGCTCGTAGGATGTCGGCTCATCCTCACCCGGAAACAGCGCGACCAAGCGACCGGCGGCGTCGTACTGATACGCCGTCACCGCGCCCAGCGGGTCCTGCTCGACGGTCAGTCGGCCCTTGTCGTCGTAGGATTTGAAATGCTGCGCGCCGTCCGGATCAATGCGTTGCACCAACCGCGCCCGGGCATCGTGGACATACACTTCCTGGCTGCCATCGGCGTTGTGCACGTTGACGCTGCCGTCATCGCTCCATACATAGCGCGTGTCCATCTGCGAAAAACTGGCCCAGTGCCGGACACAGCGCGCGGCTTTACCAGACCTTTCCCACGCCCAAAAGAAACTCGCCCCACCGGCCAATTGCCGCTCAAGAATGACGTGCTGTTCGTCGTACCGATAAGCCTCGCGTTCACCGACGGCATTGGTCGCCGACACCAGTCGTCCGGCGTCGTCGTAGGCGTAGGAAACGACGTTCTGCTCGGTTACCCAAACGAAGGGCTCATGGCCTTTGGCGCGATGAACCTGGTAGTCCACCGCCACAATCCGACCTAACTCGTAGCGCAAAAGCAAAGAGCGCCCGGTACCGTTATCCAGCCGCTCAATACGCCCTAACCGATCCCGGAAAATGCGCAATCGGTTGTCATACGCATCGCTGATCGCCGTCAGCACGCCGTCTTGAAAGTGATAAAACCGAGAGGACTGGGCCAGCACCAACTCGTCAGGCGCCGAGCCCAAATAAATCGCCGCTTCCGCCAGACTGTTGGTAATCGCCGGTCGAGCCACCGTCGGCAAGGGCAGGGTGGTCGAGCGGTTCTCATGGTCGGTCCACACCACCGAATCGCCTGAAACTACAAGCCGATGCGCCAGCGCATGACTCCAGCCAAACCCCAACCCGCAATCCACGTCCACCGCACTGGTGCGATACAAGCGCGTCCACTCGAACGGCAAGATGCCGTCCAGCGCGCCATCGGTCAGAGTCAGCAGTTCCTCGCCGGTGACCATCGACACCGGGCAACCGTTCGTAACGGTTTTATCCGCAGAAGCCGCCGCATCGCCCTTCGGATTCGACGCCACGGCAGGCACATCATCCACCGGCTCCTGGCGCACCAACGCCGTACGCTGCGTTTTGTTGCGAACCATCGGCACCGGATTCGAAACCAGATGCTCGCCCGCCTTCAACGGCGCTACCGGCACTGCCTTGATCGGCGTCGCCGCGCTGCTCAGCAGCAGCGGTTTGGCCGTCTGCACATGGGTTTCCAGCCCAGGCCCCGGCACCTGCCTGGCCAGCAACTCCAACAGCGCCCGCGCCCGCCCGGACTTGATAGAACTCAACACCTGAGCCCCCAGCCGAAGCTGCACCCCCATCCCCCGCGTGGCCCATATCAGCAACAGGTTGATCAGGACTTCGCCGGTGAGCTCACCCAACAGCTCGTACATTTCGGGCGGCGGCTGCAGGCGTATCCAACTGACCATCGCCGACAAATAGATAAACAGCAGCGGCTCATCGCTGAGCACCAGAAAGCCTTGGGCGAGTGTGTCCTTGCCCAGTTTCAGCAGTTCATCGAGTTCGGCTTGGGAAAGGTACTGCAGCAGCTTTTCGCTGTTGGACTTAAGGTTCGCCAGCAGGTCGTACAGCTCGGTGATGTTGTCCCACAGGTTGTAAAAGGCCTGGCCAATCCCGCTTGCAAAGGCCGCACCCTGTTTCACGCTGCGCTTGAAGGACGGGGCTTTGGCAAAATCGGCCCATTGAGGCTCGAAGCGCTCGCGCCACTGCTTGCGCAGATCCGCTTCCAGTCCGGCAATCACCGACTGGTAGGACGCATACAGCGCCTTGACGTGATCTTTGGAAACATTGGGGTAGAAAGTGACTCGGTATCGCTGGTCGCGAGTACATTCGGGCACTTCAAGCATGCCGCTGGGGCCGATGGTGCGGTGCAGCGGCGCGCCAATGGGCGTGCCGTCCGGTGCAATGGCTTGCAGCGTGACCGGCGTGTTGCCGATAGGGACGAAGCGGGTGCTCTCGAACAGATGCACCAGGGTCAGCCCACCCTGGGCCTTGCATTGAGCGACGGTGCGACTGGGCGTGTCGGAAGAGATCGGCGCGACCAGTGCGACGTCGTCACCGACCTTGAACACCTGCTCGACTTCCAGTGCCGAGCCACTGAAAAAGCTGTCGGCCCACGCGTCGAAGGTGTTCAGGCAATTGCGCAAATCCCCAAGCACGTTTTCAACATCCGGCGCTTTGGGGTCCATGGGGGCCAGGACGAAGCTGGCCAGCGCCGGAATCAAAACACAGCCCCAATAACCGGGGCTCTAACGAAAAGAACCATCTGCAATCCCTCGCACTGAATGATCAGGCGAGGGACTTTGCAGCGG
>NZ_CVTX01000158.1:112266-119324 GCF_900005715.1 Pseudomonas sp. 34 E 7 | reverse complement strand
ATCGTGCAGGAAGTAGAACAGCCCGAATTGCGCGAGCCAGCCGAGGACAGCGCCGGTCAGGCTTGCCAGCAGGCCCAGCACACTCAGTTGCAGGCTGAACAGCAACATGGCTTCGCGGCGTGACAGCCCCAGGCAGCGCAGCAGGGCACTGGCATCGAAGCGGCGGCTGGCAAAGCGGTTGGCCGACAGCGCCACGGCCACGCCCGCCAGCAATACCGCCACCAGGCTGGCCATATTCAGGTAACGCTCGGCCTTGCCCAGGGCGCCGCCAATCTGTTGGTTGCCATCGCGCGAGTCCTGCAGGCGCTGGTTGGCCGCCAGGCCCGGCTTGACCAGGTCGCGATAGGTTTGCAGCGCCGTGCTGCCGGGTGGGGCGCGCCACAGTTCGCGATAGCTTACGCGGCTGCCAGGCTGGACCACGCCGGTGGCGTCCAGGTCCGCCAGGTTGATCATCACCCTGGGCGTGAGGCTGTAGAAATTGCCGGCGCGGTCGGGTTCGTAGGTCAGGACGCGCGCCAGACGCAGGGTTTTCATGCCGACGTCGATGCTGTCGCCGACCTTCAGGTCCAGCGCTGTCAACAGCCGTGCTTCCACCCAGGCTTCGCCGGGTTTGGGGCCGCCGCCCGGGGTTTCGGTACCAAAGGGTTCGCCCGCACTTTTGAGCTCGCCCCGCAGCGGATACTGCTCGTTGACTGCCTTGATACTGGAAAGCTGGATGCCGTTGTCGGCCGCAATAACGCTGGAGAATTCCACGATGCGCGCATGATCCAGGCCCAGTTCGGTGCCGGATCGGATTTGCTCGGGGCGGGCTGGCGAGCTGCCTTCAAGTACCAGGTCCGCGCCCAGGAACTCGGTGGCGCGCAACAGCATGGCGCCGTTGAGGCGTGCGCCGAAATAGCCGATAGCGGTGCTGGCGGCTACGGCCACCAGCAGGGCGAAGAACAACACACGCAATTCGCCGGCGCGGGCATCGCGCAGTAATTGGCGCATGGCAAGACTGAACAGGCGTAACAGCGGCAGGCGTGCCATCAAGGCTCCAGGGGCGCGACCATCAGGCCGGCTTCAAGGCGGATCAGGCGTCGGCAGCGATGGGCCAGGCGCTCGTCGTGGGTGACCAATACCAGGGTCGTGCCGCTCTCTTTATTGAGTTCGAACAACAGGTCGCTGATGCGCTCGCCGGTATGGCTGTCGAGGTTGCCGGTGGGCTCGTCGGCAAACAGCACGTCAGGCTCGGCGGCAAATGCACGGGCAATCGCCACGCGTTGCTGCTCGCCGCCGGAAAGCTGGCGTGGCGAATGGGTCAGGCGCTTGCCGAGGCCGACGCGTTCGAGCAGGTGCGTGGCGCGCTCGCGGGCATCCTTGCGGCCGTCCAGCTCCAGCGGCAGCATGACGTTTTCCAGCGCATTGAGGCTGTCGAGCAACTGAAAGGACTGGAATACGAAACCCACGTGTTCGGCACGGATGCGCGCGCGCTGGTCTTCGTCGAGACTGCTCAGGGCTTGACCTGCCAGGGTGACTTCACCGCTGCTGGGCAGGTCCAGGCCGGCCAGCAGGCCGAGGAGGGTGGATTTGCCGGAACCGGAGCTGCCGACGATAGCCAGGCTATCGCCCTTGTTCAGTTCCAGGCTCAGTTCGTGCAGGATAGTCAGTTCACCTTCCGCGCTGGGAACCACTTTGCTGAGGTTTCGCGCGGTGAGAATGCTTGCGCCCATGGAGAATCCGATGCGAATGTGGTTTTTGAGTGCTGGCCTGGCCTTGATGTGCATGGCCCAGAACGCAGCGGCGGGTACAGTCCTGATCGTTGGCGATAGTATCAGTGCCGGTTTCGGCCTGGATACCCGCAAAGGGTGGGTCGCCCTGTTGGAGCAGCGGCTCAAACAGGAGGGTTTTGACGATAAAGTGGTCAATGCGTCGATCAGTGGCGACACCAGCGCCGGAGGCCTCGCGCGGTTGCCGGCGGCGCTTGCAGCGCATAAACCGGATGTGGTGGTGATCGAGTTGGGCGGCAACGACGGGCTGCGCGGTCAGCCGCCGGCGCAATTGAAACAAAATCTTGCCTCGATGATTCAGGCGTCCCAGGACAGCGGTGCCAAGGTGCTGCTGCTGGGCATGCAGATCCCACCCAACTATGGCAAGCGGTACGTCGACGCGTTCGCCAAGGTCTTCGGCGAGGTCGCAGAGGAAAAAAAGGTCCCGTTGGTGCCGTTTTTTCTCGAGGGAGTGGGTGGTCATCCTGACTTGATGCAAGCGGACGGTCTGCACCCGGCAGTCGCCGGCCAGGGCAAGTTGCTGGAAAATGTCTGGCCGACGCTCAAACCGCTGTTATGACGCTTTTCTACCGGCAGGCTTTCGGCTAAGGTGGCGCCCCCCCGATTTGGAGCCCCTGATGTCGCGTCCTGCCTGGTCCCTGTTCAACTACCAACTGATCGAGCCTGACGAGCAGCTGGATCTGTTCGCCTGCCAGGAAGTGCGAGTGCATCTGGTGGCGCGTCAACTGGAGTTGGGCGGCTCGATTGATCGCACGCTCTGCGGCACGTTGTTGCCGGCGCAACCGCTCTGGTCGTCGGTGGATCGTTCGATCTTCCAGGACCAGCGCCTGTGCCCGTTATGCAGGGCCATTCTGGAATCGCAAAAGCGCGGCACACCGCCGATCTGGCCGGAGCTGCGCTTCGAGCTCTAGCTCGGCCGGCTTGATGCCAGGCACTCGCTTGACGTATACAATCAGTTTTTTCCTACCGTCGTTCTGCGAAGGATTTTCCGGATGTTGTCGCGCCTTTCCGTCGTTACCTGCTGCCTGTCTCTCGCTGCGCTCTGTGCGGCCGGTCCGGCGTCAGCCTTGCAGTTGCCCTTGCCGCCGCCCGGTGAGGACATCGTCGGTCAGGTCCAGGTGATCAAGGCCAAATACGAAGACACGTTTGCCGACTTGGGCACCACGTACGACCTCGGCTATTCGGAAATGGTCGCCGCCAACCCGGGCGTCGATGCCTGGTTGCCAGGGGCGGGTACGGATATCGTGCTGCCGACACGGTTCATCCTGCCGCCGGGCCCGCGCGAAGGCATTGTGATCAACCTGGCTGAATATCGGCTCTACTATTACCCCAAGGGGCAGGACGTGGTTTACACCTTCCCGCTGGGGATTGGTCGTGAAGGCTGGGGGTCGCCCATTGCCCACACCAGCATCATCGCGAAGACGCCGAACCCCACCTGGACACCGCCGGCCTCGATCAAGGCCGAACATGCCGCCAACGGTGACCCGCTGCCCAACGTAGTACCTGCCGGCCCTGACAACCCGTTGGGCCCGTTCAAGTTCACCCTGGGCACACCGGGTTATCTGATCCATGGCTCCAACATGAAATTCGGTATCGGCACCCGCACCAGCCACGGTTGCTTCCGCATGTTCAACAACAATGTGCTGGAAATGGCGAGCATGGTGCCGGTCGGCACGTCGGTGCGTATCATCAACGATGCCTATAAGTTCGGCAGCGCCGGCGGCAAGGTCTACCTCGAAGCCCATACGCCGTTGAACGACGATGGCACGCCCTCGGTGGTCGACAAGCACACGGCGGTGATCAATGCCCTGCTCAAGCGTGAAGACCTGGCCAACAACCTGCGGGTGAACTGGGATCAGGTGCGTGATGTGGTGGCGGCGGAAGATGGCTTGCCGACTGAAATCGGTGTGCCTGGCGTCGCTCCGGTGGTGTCCAGCGCGCCGGTTGATTTTCAATAAAGCTGGTGCGGATGGCTGCGGCCAGCTCAGCAGATTTCAGGCAAAAAAAAGCCGACCCATAAATGGATCGGCTTGATAACAACCCCGAAGGATTATTACTTGCGGCTTGCTTTTTCAAGCATGCGCAGAGCGCGCTCGTTAGCTTCGTCAGCAGTCTGTTGTGCTTTTTGAGCAGCAGCCAGCGCTTCATCAGCTTTACGGTAGGCTTCGTCTGCACGAGCCTGGGAGCGAGCTGCTGCATCTTCCGTTGCAGTCAGACGCGCTTCGGTTTCTTTGGAGACGCTGCTGCAACCGGTAGCCAGAACTGCGGCCAGAGCCAGAGCAGAGAATTTCAGAACGTTGTTCATCGTGTTCCCCTTCAAGGACTTTCTATTAGATGACTACTGTCTCAGAGTGAGCAAATAGCCGGCGTACATACTACCCATTACTTGTAGTAAGTAAACTGACGTTGCGCAAGAAGCAAAAAAAATTCTGGTACCGAATCTGTTTTGGCTAATCTGTGGGAGATTTGTATAAAGACCAGACGGGTTTTTTCATCCTGCTGAAGATTGGATCCAGGCTGAAAGCGCCGGCCCGCATGCCTCGAGCCTTGTAAGCAGATGAAATGTTATATATCCAGACGGGCACTTGCGTTGCGCTTGCGCGTACCGCAACGGGTATCTTTCGCTCATCTAGAGGTGACTTTAACAGCGTCAGTTCGTCTCAAGCTGCAACTGCCGGCAATGTTCAGGCGTTCGGTCACCGGTTGATCGAGGCCCTTTCTAATAATCCGCCCGTGGCAGGGGATGACGAGTGTGCCTTGAGCAATTGCTGAATTGGTGCCTACTATTCCCTGCGTGCAGGTGTGAGCGCTCAGGGTTTTCTCGTTGTCGAAACCGGCACGGGGTGGCGTAGATGTTCCTTCGCCGGAAAAACATCGGTAAGGTAGGGTCAATATTCAAGACCCGCGAGGAGTAGTGATGAGCGAGGCGTTGTCCATCCACCATGACCAGGCTGGTCATCAGTTCGAGACCAATGTGGACGGTCATCGTGCCTATCTGACCTATATGGACCTCGGGAAACAGACCCTGGATATCTATCGCACGTTCGTGCCCAACGCGTTGCGTGGGCGTGGTATTGCGGCTGCGTTGACCGAAGAGGCGTTGAAGTTCGCCGAAGAGTCAGGCTATACGGTCATCCCGTCCTGCTCCTATGTGGAGCGCTACATGGAGCGCCACCAGCGCCATGCCGCCAAGCTGTGAACGAACAGCCATAAAAAAACGCCGGGTTTAGCCCGGCGTTTTTGTGTGTGCCTGATTCAGGTGCGTTTGCGTGTGGGCAATACGTCCTTGAGCTTGGCGTGCATGCTGCGCAGGGTGTTCTCGGTAGCGGCCCAGTCGATGCACGCGTCGGTGATCGACACACCGTACTGCAAGTCGGCCAGGTCTTTTGGAATGGCCTGGCATCCCCAGTTCAGGTGGCTCTCGACCATCAAGCCGATGATCGATTGGTTGCCTTCGAGGATCTGGTTGGCGACGTTTTCCATCACCAGCGGCTGCAGTGCCGGGTCCTTGTTGGAGTTGGCATGGCTGCAGTCGACCATGATATTTGGCTTGATGCCGGCCTTGTTCAGCGCCTGTTCGCAGAGTGCGACACTGACCGAATCATAGTTGGGCTTGCCGTTGCCACCGCGCAGCACCACGTGACCGTAGGCGTTGCCCTTGGTGGTGACGATGGACACGCCGCCTTCCTGGTTGATGCCCAGGAAGCGGTGAGGGCTGGAGACCGATTGCAGCGCGTTGATCGCCACGGTCAGGCCGCCGTCGGTGCCGTTCTTGAAACCCACGGCCGAGGACAGGCCGGAGGCCATTTCGCGGTGCGTCTGGGACTCGGTGGTGCGGGCGCCGATGGCCGACCAGCTGATCAGGTCCTGCAGGTACTGCGGGGAGATCGGGTCCAGCGCTTCGGTCGCGGTGGGCAGGCCCATTTCCGCCAGGTCCAGCAGCAGTTTACGACCGATATGCAAGCCGTCCTGGATCTTGAACGAGTCGTCCAGGTACGGGTCGTTGATCAAGCCTTTCCAGCCGACGGTGGTACGCGGCTTCTCGAAATAGACGCGCATCACCAGGTACAAGGTGTCGGACACTTCCGCCGCCAGCACCTTGAGGCGCTCGGCGTATTCGTGAGCGGCCTTGAGGTCGTGAATCGAGCAAGGCCCGATGACGACGAAGAGGCGGTGGTCGGTGCCGTCGAGAATGTCACGGATGACTTCGCGACCCTTGGTGACGGTCTGCAGGGCAGCGTCGCTCAGGGGGATTTCGCGCTTGAGCTGATCGGGCGTGATCAGGGTCTCGTTGGATTCAACGTTAAGGTCATTGATCGGTAAATCAGCCATCGTGTTACTCGTCAGGGTCACGGGTGCCGGCCGCCAGCCATCCCCGTGCGGCGGAGCACAGCATGATTTGGATGCAGGGGGGAGGAACCTTAGCGCGTAATACGGGCCCGCGACAATGGGCAAAGGCCGCTTTAATCCAGCGCTGGCTGCATAACGGCCGCGTGGGAGAACTCGCCGGCGTGGCGCGACACCCAATCGTGGGCCAGGGCTTCGAGTTGCTGGGCCGTGAGCTCGGCGGTTTCGTGCAGGCGGCAGTAGCGCTCGATCTGGCACACTTGCTCACCCATGCGCGCGCCGAACAGGGCATGTTCATCGGTAAAACTGATGCCGATGCGATAGCCGGCTTGCCCTTTGCGGCACCACGCGACATAGCCCGGATAGCGCGCGGTGGCGCCCAGGGAGGGGATCGACAGGTCGACCGCGGTGCCAGGGCGCCAGGCACGCGGCCAGTTGCAGGCGATGCCGCCGCGGCCGATAGTGCGCAGGCGTTGGCGGGGCAAGGGGGGAGACGGACGTTGGATCAACTCGACAGCGACATCATCAGGGTGAGGTAAAAAACGACCCATGTACACGGACTCCGAACACCGTCTTATGGACGGCAGTGGCAGCAGTATAGTGAAGGAACTGGAATTGACCGACCTGGATATCGACCAGCAACTGCTGGGATTGCCCGGGTGTTCGCTGGTAGTGTTTACCAGTGTCGGTTGTTCCAGTTGCCGCTGGGCGCGCCAGCAGTTGCCGGGCTGGCGCTTGCCGGTGGACCGACTGTGCTGGGTGGATGCCGGGCACAACGGTGGCGCGGTCGAACGTTACCAGATCTTTCATTTGCCCGCGTTGTTCCTGGTGTGCGAGGGTCAATTCCTCGGGCAATTACAGACACGTCTTACGCAACCAGACCTGACCGACGCGGTAAACCACGCACTGACACGTACCCCAGAGGATTTGCCATGACCGCCA